>JBOGSL010000275.1:0-9197 GCA_050695395.1 Chloroflexota bacterium
CCTCGGTCGTAGAGGCAAAGACCAATCAGCACTCGATGATGTCGGGTGAGTCAACCCCTATCGCGATTCCGGTGCCGACGGTCGTCGTTCCCCAGGCCGGCCCCGCGGTCATCCCCACGCTGGTCATTCCTGCCACGCCCGTTCCGAAGCCCCTCAAGGCGAAGCACACGACCCACCACGTGTCCCACCATCCCGCCCATCGGAAGGCGAGGCACAGGGCGCACTCCCGGCCTCGCACCCCGCGCCGCCAGTGGGTTGTCGCCTACCTCACCTCGTATTGCCCGGGCTCCGCCGGCTCGATCTCGGCTAGCGGCCTGCCGGTCCACTTCGGCATGCTTGCCAACGATTTCTACGCTTTCGGCACCCACGTGTACATGCCGGTGTTGGGGATGACAGGATCGGTCGAGGACCGCGACGGAGATACCGGCGGATGGAACCACTTTGATGTCTGGAGTGCGGTCTGTTACAGCACCCCCACCGGCTACTTCAAGGTAGCCATCCAGGGCTAAAGTAGCGGTTCAACCGCGCCACGCCGAACGGATGCCACGATCAGGATCTGCTGATTCATCGGGACGCGCCGAACGGATGCCACGATCTGGCTCTGCGCCGCGTTGGGCGGCCGGCGCTTCGCGACCCTTCGCGCTACCCGATCGAGCGAAGCCTATTGCATCGCCGTGAGCCCGCGAATCGCGCGGCCGTGCTCAAAAATCGGAGCCTACGCCGCCTGCTCCTCGTGGTGGTCTACCACGACCAGATTCTCTTCCGTGTGTCCCAGCGCCAGGTAAATCCGCCGGAGCTCGTCAACTATCGTCATGGATTCACACCGGTGATACGCCAGAGTTGCCCGGCGAGGGCCCTTAACAAGCAATACGTACATAATTCCCCCAGGTGGATGGGTCTACTAAAACCCTACCGTATCAAAGTTGGAAGAAAATGAGAAGGCGGTCCCCTTCTTGCAGCGCGAACCGTCCGAATTACCAGGAGGAAGACGTGTTCCATCTACTTCGTCGCATCATCGATCAGCAAACCTGGTTGGATACCATCGGAGGCCCTCTTCAGACCTACCTCGCCAAACTTTTCAAGAGCGGGCCTGGTGCCAAGCAGCTGCAGAATTTCCTCAACGGTGTCTGGCTGGGCCATCCGCTTCATCCCACCCTCACCGACGTTCCGGTCGGAGCCTGGACGGCGACGGTAGCGCTGGATGCCGCGGCCGCGCTGACCGGTGACCAGGGCTTTGAGCGCGCCTCGGACGTCAGCCTCGGCACCGGCCTCGCCGCGGCCTACGCCTCGGCCGTGACCGGCTTCACCGACTGGACCGATACGTACGGCTTCGAACGAAAGCTCGGCTTGCTCCACGGCATCTTCATGGTCACGACAACTGTGACCTACAGCGCCGCTCTCGTAGCCCGGCTCTCCGGCGCGCGCAAGGCCGGCGTGGCCCTCAGCAACCTGGGCTATGGCCTACTTGCCACCGGCGCCTATCTGGGAGGCGACGAGGTCTTCGAGGTCGGTTATCCGGTCAATCACACCGCGTTCCTGCAAGGTCCGGGCGAGTACACCGCCGTCATCCCGGAAACTGAGCTGCCTTCGGACAAGCCGACCGCGGTCACTGTCAAGAACGTGCCCATTTTGCTCGTCAAACAGGGCTCGCAGATCTACGCGCTGGACGATACCTGCGTGCACGCAGGCTGCTCGCTGGCCGGTGGCACCCTGGCCGGCCGAACTATCACCTGCCCGTGCCACGGCTCGGAATACGACCTGTCCGACGGCTCGGTGATCAACGGCCCCGCGACGATGCCCGAGCCCGCGTACCACGTTCGCGTGCAGAATGGGATGATCGAGATCAAGCTCGCGGAGTAGGGGAAGCGATCGTCTCCCAGGCAACCGCGATCTACGATTCGTCCACCGGCGCCCGTCGTCTCACGTTGCCGAACGCCAGCGCGTCGTTGCTTACTACCCCATACATTCGAGCCAGGTCGCCGTGCCACTCTTCCGGCAGATCGTGCAGCGGCACCGGACCGAGCCGCTTGAGAATCGCCTGAGGCACCGGCGGCGGTGTGATGCTCACCGACACTTCCTCCAGCTCGTCGCCCGCGTCCCAGAAGTTGTTGATGTGCTCCTCGAGCGGCTCCGAGCTGAGTCTTGGAGCCCGCGCCGAAGGCGGCCGCTCCACGCGCCGGCCTC
The DNA here is from genome assembly GCA_050695395.1 of Chloroflexota bacterium. Lineage (GTDB taxonomy): Bacteria > Chloroflexota > UBA5177 > UBA5177 > UBA5177 > JBOGSL01. The sequence continues at coordinate 2,185 of JBOGSL010000275.1, forward strand.
TCACCGCCGCCATCACCTGCTCCCGGCTCTTGCCCCGAAGCTGAAAGAGCAGGAACGGGTCGCGATCGAACTCGGCCCCCAATACGTAGTACGCCGCGGCGACGTGTTTGCAGGGGCTGGCCTGATCCGGGCAGGTGCACGTCATGATCAGCTCCTTGCCCGACTTGGGAAAGAGCGGCACGCCGGCAGCCGAGAAGATCTCCTCGATGTCCCGCGGCATTTCCCCGGAAAGCAGCCTCGCTGCGTAGATCGCCTTTCGACGGAGAAGCATAAAAACCTTCTCCCAGCCGGCCTTCGGAATCGGCTTGAGACCGATTTCTACTTGGTATGGCTGTCGGCGCGAGCCGCGAACCTTGGCTCGTACCAGCCCTGTCTGGATGTCGATATCGATGACGTTTCCGCTTCGCGCGTAGACTCTGCCGCGCCCCAGCCGTGTGCTCCAGCCGAAGCGCTCCAGGAGCTTGATCCATCGCTGCGCCCACCAGGTGCTGGCGAATTCGCTTCGGCGAGACATTGCCTACTCCTCCATCACGGCGTCGCGCCGCAGCGCAAACAGCTCGCGCAGGTCATTGGTGGACATCTCCGTGAGCCACGACTCGCCGCTGCCCACGATCTGATCGGCCAATTGCTTCTTGCTCTCGATCATGTCGTCGATGCGCTCCTCCAATGTGCCGGAGGAGATAAGCTTGTGGACTTGCACGTTTTGCGTCTGGCCGATGCGGAAGGCGCGATCGGTGGCCTGCTGCTCAACCGCCGGGTTCCACCAGCGGTCGTAGTGAAATACGTGGTTGGCCCGCGTCAGGTTCAGGCCCGTGCCGCCGGCCTTCAGCGAGAGAAGGAAGATGGGAGGTCCGCGCCTGTCGTTCTGGAAACGCTGCACCAGCCGGTCTCGCACGTGACGCGGCGTGCCGCCGTGCAGGAATATCACGTCCTTCCCCAGCCGTTCGCGCAAATAGGTCTGCAGCTCGCGGCCCCACTCCACGTATTGGGTGAAGACCAGCGCATGGTCGCCCGCCGCGACCACTTCGCCCAGCATCTCCTCCAGTCGCGCCAGCTTGCCGGACCGATCGGCCAGCGCACTGTGGTCACCCAGGTAGTGGGCCGGGTGATTGCAAATCTGCTTGAGTCTCGTCAGGCTGGCGAGCACCAGCCCCTTCCGCTGGATTCCGTGGGCCGACTCGATCTCCTCGAGCACTTGACGTACCGCCGCTTCGTAGAGCGATGCTTGCTCCGGCATAAGCGAGCAGTACACCTTCATCTCCAGCTTTTCGGGAAGATCGGAGATGACGGTCGGGTCCGTCTTGACGCGGCGCAGGATGAAGGGCTGCACCAGCGTTCGCAGTTGGTTCTTGCTTGCTGCCTCGTTGCCTCGTTCGATTGGCAGCGCGAAGTTCTTGCGGAACTTCTCAGCCGTACCCAGATAGCCCGGATTCAGGAACTCCATAATCGACCAGAGCTCACTCAGCCGGTTCTCTACCGGGGTTCCAGTAAGCGCGACCCGGAATCCTGTCTTCAGCGCCCTCACCGCTTGCGCTTGCTTGGTCGTCGCGTTCTTGATGTTCTGGGCCTCATCCAGTACCACACCCTGCCACTCCATCGACTCGAAGAGGGCTCGATCGCGCGCCGCCAGGGCGTACGTGGTGATCACCAGATCGTGTCTGCGAGCGTCCGCCTCGAATGCCTCGCCCGAAAGCCGGCCGGCGCCATGGTGAATCAGCACCTTCAGCGAGGGTGCGAAGCGCCGCAGCTCGCGCTCCCAGTTGCCCACAACAGACATCGGGGAGACAAGCAACACCGGTCCGTTGAGCGCATTGCCTTCCTTCATATTGAGCAGCATGCTGGTCAGTTCGATAGTCTTGCCCAGGCCCATGTCGTCGGCCAGGCACGGACCCAATCCACGTTCCACCAGAAATTGCATCCAGGAAACGCCGCGGCTCTGGTAGGGCCGCAGCTGGCCGACGAATTTTTCCGGTTGGGGCAGCGTGGGGATGTGGCCATCCTTCTCGAACAGGGCGTTGATCCAGCCTTCGGTCTCGACCGATTCGATAGGCAGATCGCCGTCCAGCTCCGCCGTGCCGGCGGCCAGCGACAGTGCCTGGGAAAGCGGAAGGCTGTCTCCCGCGTGATTCGCCCAGAAATCCTGTGCCTTGCGAACATCCTCCGGATTGAGCTCGACCCATTCGCCCCGAATGCGCACCAGCGGAGCGTTGAGCCTGGCGAGGCGCTCGAACTCCTCGGGGTTGATGCCCTTTCCCCCGAGTGAGAGCTGCCAATCGTAACGGACCAGCGTGTCAAGGCCCAGCATGCTGTGCTGCTCGACCTGATCGAAATCCGGCTTGAGCCGGATTCGCGCTCCAAGTCCTTGCCGGCGGTGCTGCCACCAGCCGGGCAGGACAACCCCCATGCCACTTTCTTCGAGGATCGGCGCAACTTCGCGTAGGAAGACGTGTGCCTGCTGCACGGAAAGATTCGCAAACTCGGGGGCTGCCGTCTTGAGTGACTTCTCCAGCGGCGGGAACACGCGCATCGCGAGCCCCAGATCGGCGAGAAGCTTCTCCTGCGCTCGCCCCTGCTTTGCCTTGACCTGCTGCCAGCCCGCGCCGTGTTGCTTCCAGATCTGACCGACCGGTACCAGAACGTCGAGATCATCCACCGCTTGCAGGAAGAAGCGCAGCACCCATGGCGCGCGGGGATTGCGAGGCGCCTCGAGGCGGAATGCGGTGCGATACGCCTCATTGGCAACAACCTGCAGCGGCTCCAACCAGCGCCGCGCAGCGCTGCGCAACCGCTGATCAAGCTTGATCGTATTGAGATCGTCCTTCGGTCGCGTCAGACCCAGTAGCCACATATAGGCCTGGGCACGATTGCCCTGGCTTACGCGCGCCGGCACGCTCGGTTCCCAACGCTGCAGCGACTGGCGACACAGAGCGTCGACCGTCGTTTGTAGGAAGCCGTCCAGAACTGTCGCCGAGGACGGAGGAGAGCCGTGAGGCAGCATGGCGCGGCAGACCGGCGGCATGGCGCGCGCCAGCTGGGTGAAACGCTCCCGGTCCCGCCCCGCGAGAACTACCTTCCAGGAGGCGCCGTTCTTCTCGTCGATCGCCGGCACGTATCGCTCTCGGGCCAGGAGCTCCAGCGCAAATCGCGCCGCGACCTGCCAGTAGCGGAGATCATCCCCCATCTGCTCCTCCGGATCGAGGGTGAGCAGATGGAACATTGCATCGACCGAAGAGAGAGCAGCGGCATTGATGCAGACCGGGGACAGGGTCGCCTCATCCGCGCTTTCCGAGGAGGCAAGCGGTCTCCCGTCAATCGAGGGGAGGAGCAGAGATACCTGCTCGGGCTGCCCGTGGAGGAGCGGGATCCGCTCTGCCAGGGACTCGGGGCCCAGACTAAATTCAGATTCGTCGTCCAGGCGTTCGGCCCAAAGATAAAAACGTTCGTTGGGCTCGGCACGCCAGACGCCGTGCAGTACAGACAGTGAGCTACCTCAAATGAGCTTGATTCAACACGCGTTCTGCGCTTGAGCTATGAAAACCTCACGGCACGCTACAGTACCAACTCGAGGGTCTCAGCATTCCAAGTTCGTCGTGTTGCTGGTCCACACGATCGCGGGCTCGGCCCGCGTCCATCACGTGCAGTCTACCGACTCATTGCGCCGGTTTCAACCCGACTGCACTGCCTAATTGTAGCAGGGTACGGCGGGTGCGTGCCGGTTGCGCGGGGCGAACATGATGAGCGGTTGGACGAAGCAGCTCGGCTTGGTCTGCGATCTCCCGGCTTACCAGTCCGATCCGCCGTGCTGTAGATTGTCGTCTAACCGCTCGCGGCGCCCTGTTGGTTCCCGTCGTAACTCTCGTACGCCACAATCCGATTCCGTTTCCGTCGGATGGTGATATCGGTAACTCCAAGTGCGTCTGCCGCTCTTTTCAACCGGTTTCGGATGGTAAGCGGTTTATCTCCAGGCTCCAGCTCAACCACCAACGCCTCGTGCTTTTCGCACAGCGCCGATCGCAATTGTTCTCGATACTGTCGCTGAATCTGCGCTCGTTGCGAAGGTTGACGCAATTTGCGCGCCGGAAGCACATCTTGCACCGCAGCGGTACTAAATCGTGGCATCGCATCCTCCTGGACTGCAACTATCACATACTAGCCCACGAAGCAGAGATTTGCGCCCGATTCATCGACGAGAGCGTTTCTGACGTCGCTCGTTCCCTAGATCAGATCGCCCGCGGCCGGCCGCGATACGTGCCGAACGACCAACGGTTGCCTTCTGGGTCCCGTACGGCGAACTCGCGCGAGCCGTAGTCCGTGTCGTATGGCTCGCACATGGCCGACGCTCCGGCCGCGGTTGCTCGCGAGAAGTGGGCGTCAGGATCGTCAGTGAGAGATCGGCGGGCCCACCATCTCCGTGTCCCATGACTCGTCATGGCGTCGAAGTGTCTCCTCATCCGCGTTTTCTGCCATCAGGCGATCCAGTTCACGCACGTAGTCTTCCAGGCCGCCGGGCGTGCCGATATTGACAAGCCGGCCCGGCACCTTGCCTGCGCTCGAGAAGGTATGAGGTGTGCCACGACCGGCGAAGCAAAACGTCCCGGCGGGCGCCTCGATCACCTCGTCGTCGATTTGGAAGAGATACTCGCCCTCCACCACATACAGCATCTCGTCGTGACGCCGGTGCAGGTGCAGTGGCGGTCCCCCAAATCCCGGATTCGCCACCTCCATCACCGAAGCCTGGCCCCCAGTGTCCTTGGCGGACGCCTTGACCCTCACGCCCATGCCCGCGATTGGCGAGCCCTCGCCCGGCCTGTGCACGTACGATGTCCGCTTCGCTTCGTCAACCCCCATGTTCCGCCTCCAAATTGCAAAGATGTAGCGCTATTGTACGACGGCCGGCTGCTTGCCCCTACCCTTTCGGACAGCGCGGTCGGTCGCGAAGCGCCGGCCGCCTTGCCTGTGCGCCAACGCAATGTATCTTCGCTTGCGCGAAAGGCGGATTTCCCTTCGCGACCATCCGCGCCACAAACGGATCGGCGTGGAGTTGAGCCGCCCTCTGCCGCTCGCCAAGACGCTGCATCTTTCACCTGAGGCGAGCACGTAGTATCGAATGTGAACGGTTTCACACTCGAATCGGATGTCGGCATGAAGCTCATCCGAACCGAGCCCTTGCTCAGCATGTTCGTGCTCAGCCCCTTCGTCTGGCCGTCGGGCGACGGCTACCAGGTACTGGTACGCGCCGTCAATCACTCCCCCATTCCCGCCGACAAGGTGGCTCGTATCTACGCCGGCACTTCGGACGACGGTCTCACCTTCCACATGGGCGAACGTCCGGTGATCGTCCCAGGGCCCGATGCGGACGACAAAGATGGAGCCGAGGATCCGACCGTCGTTCCTGGCGAGGGAACCCTGTACATCTACTACACGGGCTGGAACGAAGCGCGCCTGACCGCGAACTTGATGCTCGCAACGGGGCCCGACGTCCAACACCTGACCAAACAGGGCGTCGTGCTTCCCTCGACCCCGGCGCACCGCAATACCAAGGAAGCCACTCTGGCGCAGATCGCCGACGGCTCCTGGCGGCTCTTCTTCGAGTACGCTGCAGGCGGCAAGTCGCGCGTCGGGCTGGCCTCCGGCCCCTCGATCACCGGGCCATGGACCGTCCTGGCCCCGCCGTTCGAAGCGAGGCCCGATCGCTGGGACTCCTGGCATCTCAGCACCGGTCCGATGCTCCGCACAGACCCGCCCGTCATGTTCTACAACGGGGCCGACGAGAAGGCGTGTTGGAAGATCGGCTGGATCGCATTCGACGCCGGCTTCACCAAAGTCATGGCCCGTTCCGATCAACCCTTGATAGTCCCCGGACCCGTCGAGCCCCCGTACCGCGACATCGCCTTTGCCAACTCGCTCATCGAGCACGGCAACGAGCTGTGGCTGTACTACTCGGTAGCCGATATGGATGTGCGGCGAGCCACACTCGACGGCGGGGCCGCCTAGCTACGCGCAAATTCCGGCCGCGTGTGCCAGTCCACATTGACGTTGGCACGTACCGGTGGTACCATGACAAGGCTTTGCCATCGGTGCAAAGTGACAATACGGAGAAGAAGGATAAGAAGAAGATGCACAGACTGCAACGCTTTGCCATCAGCGGGATAGCTGTTGGCGCCATGCTCACAGGCGTATTCGGAGCAACGGCGCACGCTGCGCCTTCAACGGTGGTCGTGACGCCGGCGAATACGCAGGGGTGGGCAGCCGCGGAGAGCGACCCGACGTCCTCGTACCAGTACGTCACGGACCCTACGAGCCCGTACCCGTCCGGGGCGCTTCAACTCGCGACATCCGATGCTACGGGTCACATTCAGTACCTCAAGGCTACGAATACGAATCTCTCGGATGTGACTGAGCTGAGCTACTACACCAAGTACCTTTCGGGCGGCTCGCTCGCTGCCCCCTCATACCAGTTAGCGACTTGCGTAAACGGCTTCGCGACGGATGGAGCGTGCTCCGCCTCCGGCTCCGGCTCCGGTTTCACCACGTTTGTCTTCGAACCGTACGAGAACGGCACTGTTGACACGACGGGAAAATGGCAAAAGTGGGATGTCGCAGCCGGCGAATTCTGGTCCAGCCACTCGGTAACAAACGCAGACCCGGCGTGCAACGTGAAGGCCAGCCAGGGCACATATCTTTACACGCTGCCTGAGCTGCAGGCTTGCTTCCCGGACGCCGTTGTTGAAGCGTTTGGTGTGAACGTCGGTAGCAACAACCCGGGCTACACCGTCGAGACCGACGGTGTCGACTTCAACGGAACCACCTACGACTTCCAGACGTCCAACGTTCCCACCTCCAAGGATCAGTGCAAGAAGGGCGGCTACCAGAATCTCACCGATGCAGACGGCAACGCATTCCGCAACCAGGGCCAGTGCGTGAGCTACTTTAACCACAACGGCTAGGCCGTAAGATGCCTCGCATCGCGCGAGGCCGTCAAACGACCCAGCGCGGGGGGTGCGGCCTTGGCC
>JBOGSL010000276.1:0-1561 GCA_050695395.1 Chloroflexota bacterium
TCGACTATCTCCAGGGCGCCTACAGCAATCAGGTCCTCGGCCGATTCGACGGCCTTGCTACCGCGAAGCTCTGGTCCGACCGGCTGAAGTGGGTGGTTGCGGATGACTACGGCGAGGAGCAGACGGACCCCTTCGCGGCCGTCACCCCCGTGGATCTGCAGCGCGTGAACGTCTTCTCGACGGGACCGGATCTCACGCTGCGCCCGAGCTACTCGAGCTTCGTCAGTCTCGAGGGCCGCTACTCCCGGATCAACTACCAGACGAGTCCCTTCGACGGCCACAATCTGCTCGAGTCGGTGGAATTCGGCCGGCAGCTCTCGCCGCTGCAGAGTATTTCCCTCGTCGTGCAGTCGGAGCAACTGCGCTTCGACGATACTCTGGTCAACACCGACTACGATCGCCGTGAGGCGTACGGCCGCTATCGGATCGCCGGGGCGAGAACCTCGATCGATGCGCAGCTCGGGGCCGTCCAGGCCGATGACGTGAGCTCCTGGAAGACGAGCCCGCTCGTGCGCCTGCTGCTGACGCGCAGGATTTCCCCGTTCTCGGTCGTGACGCTTTCCGGGGGGAGGGAGTACACCGACGCCGCCGGCAGCTTCACCGGCTTGAGGGCGGGCGCCGCAGGCGGTATTACCGTGGCGCCCGTCAGCCAGAGCACCGGCAATTATCTGCGCGATGCCGGTTCCGCCGGCTGGCGGTTCGGGCGGCTGCGCACGACAGTCGGGCTCACCGGCAGCGGGGAACACGACACGTATGACCGGCAGAGCATTTTCGATACGACCCGAGGGGATGTCGCGCTGAATCTGGGGCGCGCTCTCACCCCGAAGCTGTCGGTGAGCGTCACGGGAAGCGTGGATCGGTACGATTACTCGCATCAGGGATTCACGAACACGTTCGGAACGGTGGGCGCCGGCCTCACCTATCGACCCGGGCGCTGGCTCATTGTCTACGCGCGATATGATCACGCGTTCAGCTCGAGTGACGAGTCCCCGGGGCCGGTGGCAGGCAGCGTGACTTACGACGAGAACCGCATTTTCATCATGATCGGCTACCGGCCGCACTCGGATGCGGAGGCGGGCGGAGGAGCCGGATTCGGCGGGATGGGCGCTCCCTGAGCCAGAGAAGTCCCTGTTCCGCAGGGATAATCTGTGACGCCGTCTGCAGGGGGGAGCGCCGCAACTACTCTAGTTGTCGCGGTGCGTATACACTCTGCGGCTGGGGTCGTGAGCCGCAGCCTTGGCGCTCGCGACAGACGCACAACATAAGACGTGCCATGCGAGCATGCACGATCGGAGCAAGGTTCCAGCACCATGGCGGTGAGATCCACCATCACGACTCTCTTTCAGGAGATTGCCCGGGAGCAGCAGCGCCAGCTCGCGCCGCTCACGGATGACCTGAAGCTCCTGCAATGCGGGCTCGACTCACTCAGCTTCGCGCTCATCGTGGCGCGGCTCGAGGACGAGCTCGGCTACGATCCCTTCGATACGGCGGAGAGCTTCCCCGTCACCTTCGGGGACTTCATCAGGCTGTACGAAGCGCGCACAGGGTAGAACCATGGCCC
>JBOGSL010000277.1:0-6296 GCA_050695395.1 Chloroflexota bacterium
ACACCATACTGGCCCAGGTTGCTCAGCAGGCAGGCATTGCCCTGGGCCTCGGATCCGGTCGTGTTCTGCTCGAACAACCGGAAGTCCGGCCGACGTTTCATGTCCGCCCACACGCGCCTGATGTTCCCATCTTCGCCAATCTTGGCGCGGTGCAACTCAATCAGGGCATCGCGGTAAAGGACTGCCGCCGCCTCGTTGACCTGATCGAGGCCGACGCGTTGGTGCTGCACCTGAACGCATTGCAGGAGGCGCTGCAACCGGAAGGCGATACGGAGTTTGCCGGCTTGCTGGAAAAGATCGGTCGCCTCTGTGACGAGCTGGACGTCCCGGTCATCGTCAAGGAGGTCGGATGGGGCATCGCGCCGGATGTGGTGGTGGCACTGCTCGAGGCGGGCGTCGCAGCCGTTGACGTGGCGGGCGCGGGCGGCACCTCGTGGAGCGAAGTGGAACGCCATCGGCTACACGGCACGGTCGCACAACGTGTGGCGGCGGCGTTTTCCGGCTGGGGGCTTCCGACGGCAGAGGCCATTCGAGGGGCACGCCGGGCGGCGCCGGATGCAATTATCTTTGCGAGTGGCGGGATCCGCACCGGAATGGAGGCGGCCAAGGCCCTGGGCCTGGGAGCAAACCTGGTTGGCGCGGCCGGGCCGTTCCTGAGAGCGGCGGCCGAGGGACGCGAGGCGGCCCTCGAGCTCGCGGCCGAATTTATTGAGACACTGCGCACGGTGATGTTTTGCATAGGAGCGAGGGACCTGACCGCGCTGCGCGAGACGACCCGTCTGGCGCCCATCAACAAACCTGATCTCGTGGCCGGTTCTGGGATCATTCACGTAGCCAGCTCGGGTCAGGGCGACTTCATCGATATCACCGATCAGGTAGCTGAGCTGGCGGCTCAAACCGGTATCCAGCACGGCCTGGTGCAGGTTTGCTCGCAGCACACCACGGCGGCCATCCGGGTAAACGAGAACGAGCCTCTCTTGCTGGCTGACTTTCGGAGAATGCTGGAGCGACTGGCCCCGGAGGGGGAGTACGAACACGACGATCTCGATAGGCGAGTGGGCATCTCTGCAGCCGAGCCTCGCAACGGTCACGCGCACTGCCGCCACCTTCTCCTCTCCTCCAGCGAGAGTGTCGCTCTGGCCGGCGGAAGGCTACGGCTGGGACAATATCAGCGCATTTTCCTGATTGAGCTCGACTCGCCTCGACAGCGCCAGGTGAGTGTGCAAGTGGTCGGAACTTGACCGAACTCACCGAGCTGCGGTCCGCGGACCGCTTCTGTCGCTACCTGGCCGACCGCCACTACGAGAACTTTTCGGTCTACTCCCACTTTTTGTCGGAAGAGCTCCGAACTCATCTGGCCAGGATCTACGCATACTGCCGCACGACGGACGACCTGGGAGACGAAAGCGGGGAGGCCGGACTGGCAAGACTGGCCGTCTGGCGAATGGAGGTCGAGGCTCTCTTCTCCGGGAGCCGTCCGATCCACCCGGTGTTGATCGCGCTGGACGAGACGATCCGCCAATTCGAAATGCCGGCCCAGCCGTTCCTTTCTCTGATCTCGGCCAACGAGCAGGACCAGTCCGTCAAGAGTTACGTCAACTGGGAAGCGCTCCATGCGTACTGCTGTCTTTCGGCCGCGCCGGTCGGCCGCATGGTGCTGCGGGTCTTCGGGATGACCGGCCGCCGGGAGGAAATGCTCTCGGACGACGTGTGCATCGGGCTCCAGCTCGTCAACTTCGCGCAGGACGTCGCTCGTGACCGCGCGAAGGGGCGAACGTACCTCATACAAGCGGAGATAGATGCCACGGATCCGGGCAAGGCGGTCAAAAGAATGTGCGATCGAGCTGCCACGCTGTTGGAAGCTGGCCGCGATTTGGAGCCGATGGCGCCGGGCCGGCTGAGCATTCAGCTGGCTCTCTACAGGTTGGGCGGCCTGGCAGTGATTGATGCCGTTCGAGCGGCCGGCTACCGCACTGACCTGACGAGGCCGCATCTTGGAGCTGCAACGAAGGCGGCGCTGCTTTTGAAAGCCGCTACCGAAACGACGAGGAGAAACGGGCATGCCCGGCATCGTCTGGCATAGGCAGCGCGTCGAGCAGGGCGAGCTGCGTGCCTCTCAGGAGTACTGCCGGGAGCTGACACGGCGGGAGGCGGCCAACTTTTACTGGGGCTTCGTGGCGCTGCCGCGCGAGCAGCGCGTCGCCATATACGCGCTGTATAGCTTTGCTCGGCAGGTGGACGATGACGTTGATCTTGCTATTGCGGGTCCCGGAACGTTCCAGAAGCAGCGGGACCGGCTCATCGAGGGGTTGGCCGGCGAGATTGACGATCCCGTGATGCAGGTGCTGGCCGACGTGGTGCCGCGGTATCAGATTCCGGCAACGGATCTGGAGGGGCTGATCGATGGGGTCGAGATGGACCTTCAGGTGCAGCGTTACCAGTCGTGGGATCTGTTGCGCCGTTACTGCGATCTGGTCGCCTCGACCGTGGGCCGGATGTGCGTTCGAGTCTTCGGTTTCAAACACCCCAATGCTCTGGAGTACGCCGACGATCTCGGCGTGGCGATGCAGCTGAGCAATATCCTGCGCGATGTGCGGGAGGATCTGGATCGAGGACACATCTATGTGCCGCAAGATGAGCTGCGGCGATTTGGCGTTGACGAAGCCGACTTGCTTGCGGGAACGCCGGGGCGAGGCTGGGAGCCGTTGGTTCAGCACCAGATCGAGCGAGCGCGGCAATTCTTTGCAGGCGGCCTGAAGGTCACAGACGAGATTCCCCGACGGGCCGGAGTCTGTGTCCTGACCATGGCGGGCATCTATCAGTCCATCCTGGACGAGATCGAGAACGACCCATATCTGCCGCTCAAGCGGCGCGCGTCTCTTCGTCGACGGACCAAGCTATCGGTGATGTTGCGATCATGGCTACAGGCAATGTAGCCGTGGTGGGCGGAGGGCTCGCCGGACTGAGCGCCGCCCACGAGCTGAAACGTCGGGGCTTGAATGTCGAGCTTTTCGAGCGGAGCCGCTTGCTCGGCGGAAAAGCTACATCCTTCGCGGTGGGAGACAACGAGGTAGACAATGGCCAGCACGTCTTCCTGGGGGTATGCGATCAGCTCCTCGATTTCTTTCGAGAATCAGGAGTTCCATCGCGCGAGATTTACTTGCAGCCCCGATTCGAAGCGTTGCTCCTGGATCCGGGGCGCCCCGACAATTCCGCGCGACTCAGAGAGTGGCCCCTGCCCGCGCCGCTTCACCTGGCTCCAGCCCTCCTCATGTACAAACACCTGTCGCCAGTCGATCGGATCAAGCTCGCGCTGGCGCTGCTTGCCGCCCGCAAACCCGCCCCGTTGGACGAAACATTCGCCGCCTGGCTGGACCGTCATCGTCAATCGTCGGCGTCTCGCCGATCGTTCTGGGAGCCCTTTTTGGTTCCTGCGCTCAATGCTCCGCTCCACGAGGTTGGCGCCGAGGACGCGCTCTTTGTGGTGCGACAGGCGTTTCTGGGTGGGCGCGGAGCGGCCCGCTTCGGCTATGCGAGGGTGCCGCTGGGGCGGTTGGCGGAACGAGCGGCGCGAGGGATTGATCGGGTCCACAAGCGAAGCGTCGTGCTCGGCGTCGAGCTGGATACCGGCGGTGTCCCGCTACTTCGCGTCGGTAACGAGCAGCGCTCCTTCGATGGGGTGGTGCTCGCCGTTCCGCCGGAGCGCCTCGGACGGCTGGTCGCCGGGACCGGTCTCCTCGATGTCGATCTCGCGCAGTTCCGCACCGCGGCGATCGTCGATGTGCATCTCTGGTATAGCCGGCCGTTTGCCTTTACCTTTGCCGCCGTGCTGGAATCTCCCATGCAATGGATTTTCCAGAAGGCGCCGGGATACCTCTGTTGCAGCATGAGCGCCGCGGACGAGTATGTGGGCCAGCCGGGGACGGAGCTGGTTGAACTGTGCCATTCGGTGATCGCCGGACTGTTCCCGGAAGCAGCCGAGAAGCTGAAAAGCGGAGCGGCCACACGCGATCGCGAAGCCACGTTTATTCCTGGCCCCGGGTTGACCAGGCCGGGACCCCTGACCGTCTCTCCCAGAATCACCATCGCCGGCGCCTGGACGGACACCGGTTGGCCTGCAACGATGGAATCCGCTGTTCGCAGCGGTCGCATAGCCGCGAAGGCTCTGGTGGTGGAACCTCTTCGAGATGAACCGCAGATAGAAGCGGCACAGCCGGTCGGGGCCGCCACTGGAGATGACCTTTACCGAGCGGAGCCGGCATCCAGGGTGGTTGCCTCGTCGACGCTGGAGGCCGCGCCATGAGCAAGCAGCTCGAACGTGAGATCGAGTTTCCAGGCGAGTTTCCCGACAACGAACACCTCGACGCCGCCGTCGATTGGCTGCTCGACCATCAGGCCGAGGACGGGTGGTGGACGGCCGAGCTCGAGACCAATGTGACCATGACCGCGGAGCATGTCCTGCTGCTGGCGTTTCTAGGAATCGAGCTCGATTCGATTCGGGATGGAGCAATCCGGCACATCCTGCAGCATCAGCGAGACGACGGCTCCTGGGCGCTCTATCACGATGGCCCGGCCGACCTGAGCACCACCATCGAGGCTTACGTGGCGCTGCGCGTGCTCGGCATCGATCCAGGGAACGAGACAATGCAGCGGGCATTGACCTTGATTCGGAGGCTTGGCGGCGTGGCGCAAGCCCGGGTCTTCACCAAAATCTGGCTGGCTCTCTTCGGGCAATATCCCTGGCAGGGTATACCCAGCATGCCACCCGAGCTCATCCATCTGCCCCCGCAGCTGCCATTCAACCTGTATGATTTCGCCTGCTGGGCTCGCGGCACGATTGCCCCGCTTCTGATTGTGCTTTCTCGACGCCCGGTGCGATCGCTCGGTTTCGGCCTCCCCGAATTGATCAATCCGGGGACCGAGAAACAGCTCTTCGTGGTGCCGGGAAACGGCGCTTTCTGGTGGACCGACGTGTTGCAGAAACTCTACGAGAGCCTGCCGAGACAGCCCGGGAGAACCGCCGCCCGGCGCCAGTTGGTCGACTGGATAGCCGGCCACCAAGAGGCGGACGGCGGTTGGGGCGGCATCCAGCCTCCCTGGGTTTACTCGCTCATCGCGCTCCAGCTGGAAGGCATGGGTCTCGATCACCCGGTTATGCAGCGCGGGCTACGGGGCCTCGATGGCTTCGCGCTCGAGGATCGTGGCGGCTGGCGACTCCAGGCCTGCATGTCCCCCATCTGGGATTCCGCCTGGGCCCTGATGGCGCTGCGCCGCGCCGGCTTACCGCGCGAGCACTTCGCTATTCGCCGGGGCGTACGCTGGCTGCTCGAGGAGCAGGTAAGCGGTGGCGGCGACTGGCAAATCCGAGCCAGGGGAGCCGAGGGAGCCGGCTGGGCGTTCGAATTCCAGAACGACATTTATCCGGATATCGATGACACGGCGGTCGTGGTGCTGGCTTTACTGGAAGCGGGCCACATCGACGAGATCGCCGAGCCGGTGAACCGAGCCATGCGGTGGATGCGTGCCATGCGCTGCCGGAACGGTGCCTGGGCTGGCTTCGACAAGGACAACACCAGCGAGATCGTCTACCGGCTGCCCTTCGCCGATTTCGGCGCACTGCTCGATCCGCCTTCCGAGGATGTCACAGCGCATGTGGTCGAGGCACTTGCCCGAACCGGCAGTCCAAGCGGCGATCCCGACCTTGCGAGCGGCCTCGCCTATCTTCGAGACACGCAGCGGCCGGATGGCTCATGGTGGGGACGGTGGGGCGTGAATTTCATCTATGGCACCTGGTGCACCGTCTCGGCCCTCACAGCCCTGGAACCCGGGGCCGAGGCAGGCGACATGATCGAGAAGGCGCGCGGATGGCTCATATCGAGGCAGAACGTGGACGGCGGCTGGGGCGAGACGTGCTACTCCTACGAGGACGAGTCGTTTGCCGGGATTGGAGAGAGCACGCCTTCGCAGACGGCCTGGGCACTGCTTTCGCTGCAGGCCGCGGGAGACACGGAGAGCGCTGCCCACGCACGTGGCATCGAGTTTCTGCAGGACCGGCAGATCGACGGAACCTGGGACGAGCCGCAATTCACTGGCACCGGCTTCCCGCGCGACTTCTACATCAACTACCATATGTACCGGCACCTGTTTCCGACGATGGCATTGGCAGGAGCGACGAGTCGTGGTGAGTTGTGAGTGGTGAGTGGTGAGCGGCAAGCTGCGAGCCGAGAGCCATGCGGGCGCGCGTGCCCGCAGTAGCGGGGCAAAAAAAGCGCGACTAGGTACTCATAACTCATAAC
>JBOGSL010000278.1:0-4976 GCA_050695395.1 Chloroflexota bacterium
GTCTTTGCCTACATTCCGCAAAGCCTGATCCTGGTCCAGTACCACGAGAACCCCATGATCATCGCTCCCGCCGCGTTTGGTCACGACCCCTTGATGGCACTTGCCTCGAACTGGGCGGTCACCTCGGCTCCCTACGGCCCGCTGGGGGTGATTTTCGATGCCCTTCCGACGTTTGTGGCCGGACGCCACGTCCTCGCCAATCTACTGCTCCTCAAATTCCTCTTCTCCGGGATGATGATCGCGTCGGCGTATCTCGTCTACCGCTTGTTGCGGATCGTCCGTCCTTCGGCCGCACTGACCGGGGCGCTCTTGCTCGCCTGGAATCCGTTGCTCATTTTCGAAATCGGGGCGAACGGCCACAACGACGCCGCCATGATCTTCTTTGCCTTGCTGGCCCTGCTCATGGCGGCTGAGGGTGACCTCTTGCTAGCCGTCTTGATGATGACGGTGTCGCTTCTCGTCAAGTACGAGACGGCGCCGCTTCTGCCTCTGCTGCTGGCGTACGGAGTCAGCCGGTACGATCGCTGGTGGCCTCGCGCCCGTTACCTTGGCCTCTCGGGGGCGATCATCCTTGGGGTGATGGCCATCTCCTACGCTCCGTTCTGGGACGGGATCTACACCATCCAGCGCACCCTGTACGAGAACCAGTTCTACCTGTACTCCTTCAGCAGCGTTCTGACGGATATTGTGCCGTCGCTTCCGATCGACACTGCCACTCTGATCGGACGCGTGCTGTTCGTTCCGCTGTATCTCTACGCCCTGGTCATGTCCTGGCGGGGCTTGCCCTCTCTGCTGACGGCTAGCCTCCTCGCCGCCGTCGCGTTTCTCGCGCTAGCCGTCAATGATGTGAAGTACTGGTACCTGGCCCTGCCGGTCGCCTTGTCTGCCGCCGTTCCGGGCACGAGAGCGCGCATCGCGCTCGTTGTTGCGGCCTTGGGCGTAGAGGTAGTCGCCGTGTTTACCAACATCTACGTGTGGGTGTGGCAGGGCGTGACCTATGCCAACTTCGTGCATCTGAACGAGATCGGGTACCTGGCCATATTCGTCGCCCCCGTTTTGGTGACGGCTGTACTGGTCTTGAAGGCGCGAGTAAAGGGGCGACGGTTCCAGCTGTCCGTCGCCCCCGAGCCCGCCCCCTAGGGGACGCTTGATCTGCCTCTTTATTTCGTCTGCTGGCCCTTCTGCTGCGCCTGCTGGTTCCGGCTCTGAACCTGAATTGTGTTGTTCACGTCCTGAACCCCGGGAAGCGCCCATGCGATTCGGTCGGCCGCCAGCTTAACGTGCTTGTTGCGGGTAGTGCCGGCCAGCGTCACCGTCCCGTTCTTTACCGATGCGTCGATGTCGGCGCCGGAGGGAATGCCACTGTTGTCGAGCGCGTCATAGAGAAGCGATTCGATCTGCTGGTCGGTAGGCTGGAACTCCAACCAGGGAGCGTTCCCCTGCGTGAAGCCCTGGCCGACCTGTCCGGCAAAGCCGTAGCTCCCAAATCCGCCTCCGAAGCCGGGTCCGAATCCTTGATCGAAGCGCGGGAGGTACCCGCCGTAGGCGTTGAGAAGATTGCCGATCGGACCGCCCGTGAAGCTCGGGCCGAAGCCGCTGGGGGCAGCCGCGCCCAATTGGTAACCCGGCGCGGGCGGGTACGCCGTGGCCTGGCCGTTGCCGTTATTCATTGCCACGTGTTCCTCCTTGTGGTCAGTTTCAGCGAGCCGGTACCAGGCCCCTTTACGACCCCCAGTTGCCCTGGTTGCGATTCTGCCAACCGCCAGTGCCGGCCGGCTGGCCGCTGTACACCTCTCCGCCGTAGCCCGAGTTCATGAAGCCCTGGCCGCCAAACGACCCGAAGCCCTGATTCGAGTTGGGGTTGCCCTGCTGGTAGTTGTAGCCCTGTCCGTAGCTGCTGTAGTTCTGGCCGTTGTTCCCGTAGCCCTGTCCGTTGTTACCGTCGGCCCAGGGAAGGTAGCCGGCCGAAAAGTATCCACTTCCGCCGTAGGGATAGTTGTAGGGATCGGCGTAGCCGGCTCCGTAGTAGCCCCCGTACGCGGGGTATCCGGGGTACTGCTGGCCGTAGCTGCTCCCCCAACCGAAGAATCCGCCGTTGTCGCCGTTTCCATTCATGTTGTAAGCCATCCGCTCTGTCCTCCTGTTTTCGTAACCGCGGCAGCCGTTCTGCCATCTCTTGTCGCTGCACAGGATGTGCCAGTGGGAGTTTTGAGTTGTGAGTTGTGAGTTTTGGGTCGTGAGTCGTGAGCCGTGGGGGCGAGACCCGCGAGTTGGACATCGTGGTCCGTCTTTGTGACCATGGCTTACAACCCACAACCCACAACCCACAACTCATGGCTTGCAACCCGGAACGCGCAACTCATGACTCGAAACTCATGACTCAAAACTCACGACTCACAACTCACAACTCAAAACTCACGACTCCCTCGGGCGCACAATACGAGCTCTCCAGTGATCGGTTGTCGGCTGTGGTGGTCGAGGTGGGTGGCGGGCTGAGGGCGTTTGGCCCGAGCGATCTGCCGGTCCTCGACGGCTACACGCTCCATGAGATGTGTCATGATGCGCGCGGCCAGCTTCTCATGCCCTGGCCAAATCGACTGGCCGACGGTCGATACCGGTTCGAAGGTCAGGACTACCAGCTGCCCCTTACCGAGCCGTCTCTCGGCAATGCCATCCACGGCCTGGTTCGGTGGAAAGAGTGGACGGCCGCCGGGAAGGGATCGGCCGTCACCATGACGCACCGTCTGTACCCGTCGCCCGGCTATCCGTTTACAATCAATCTCTCGGCTCGATATGAGCTTGATGGCGACGGGTTGCGGGTGACGCTCGGAGCCGAGAACGTGGGCTCCGAGCCATGTCCCTTTGGGGCCGGACAGCATCCCTACGTGCGCGCCGGCGTTGCCCCGATCAACAGCAACATCCTGAGCGTGCCCGCCGAGAGCATGTATCGATACGACGACCGGCTCATCCCCATCGAACGCGTCCCCGTGGTCGGGCTCCATGATTTTCGCCAGTCGCGCCTTATCGGCGACACCGTTATCAACACCGATTACACGGACCTCCGACGCGGTGATGACGGCAAAGCGGTCATCAGCCTGCAGGCTCCGGACACCGGCCTCACGGTCGAAGTCTGGATGGACAAAGCCTTCAAGCATGTGACGCTGTACACGGGCGAGACCGTCCGGCCGGCCTCACGTCGCCGCCAGAGCCTGGCGATCGAGCCGATGACCTGCCCGCCGAACGCGTTTGTCACCGGCGAAGATCTTATCGTGCTTCACCCGCAGCAGAGTTGGCAGGGTACCTGGGGGATCTCGCTGCGAAGCTGAGTCGCCGGGTTGAGATGCGCGTGCCTGCGCCCGCCGCGACACGTTCAATGACCAGCCGGATCGCGGCCAATGATGTTCAGGGCCTCCAGCGTCAGCACGATGTCACCGTGCTGGTTGAGCATCTCGCCGCGAGAGCGGATGACGCCTCGGTCCGGTTTGGTGCGTGATGGCCGGCACTCAAGCACCGTCCAGCGGGCGGCAAGGGTGTCGCCGGGACGAACCGGATGGAGCCAGCGAAGCTGGTCGACACCGGGAGAGCCGAGGCTCGCCGTCGCATTCAGAACGGTTTCCGCATAGAGGCGCATGAAGAGGCCGGCGGTGTGCCAGCCGCTGGCGATGAGTCCGCCGAAGCGCGAACGCGACGCTGCCCCCGGATCGATGTGGAACGGCTGCGGGTCGAACTGACGTGCAAAGGTAATGATCTCTTGTTCTGAGATCTGGACCGTCCCCAGCTCGATGGTCTGGCCCGGTCGAAAATCGTCGAAGTACCGCATCGTTTTCGCAAGCATGGTGACCGAACTCAGTCTAGCGGGCCGTATGCGGATTGAGGCCTTGCGTGGGTCGGCTAGCTCCCGCGCCGGCTGCCCGGCGTGTGGCGCATGTGGATTGCCGAGGTGATTAGGTCGCGAAGGCGTTAGGCGGCCCCACGCTGTGTATCGCTAGCTACGTCGGCAGGTTGAACTGGGCATACCAGCGCATCGCCGGGGCGAGAAGCTCAGTCCAGCGACCCATCACCAGAAAGATACCCATGGCGATCAGCACGGCTCCGCCGGCCGCATTGAGCCCGGCCGAATAGCGGCGAATCCATCCGAGGGACTGGAACGCCCGCCCGGCGAACAGTGCGACCACCAAAAACGGGAGGCCCAGGCCGAGGGCGTACACGAAGAGGAGGAGAGCGCCGTGTTGGACGCTCGCCTGGCTCGCGGCGTAGGCGAGAATGGGCGCAAGGATCGGCCCGATGCACGGCGTCCAGCCGAAGCCGAAGGCCATGCCCAAGGGGAGCGAGCTCCAGACCCCGAAGTCACGCCCCAGGTGAAAGCGTCGCTCCTGATAGAGCCAGGGGAATCGGACCAGGCCCAGCAGCACCAGGCCCATGGCGATCGTGAAGGCTCCTGCCGCCCGACCGAGGACTCCGTGGTACGGCTGAAGGGTGGCGCCGATGTAGCTGGCCGTGGCGCCCGAAGCGACGAAGATCAGCGAGAAGCCCAGCACGAACAGGAGGGAGGCCCCGAAGACGGTTCCACTCCGTTTGCCGCTTTCCACCTCGACCGCGCTCAGCCCCGAGATGTAAGCGAGGTAGCCGGGCACGAGAGGCAGCGTGCAGGGCGAGAGAAACGACAGTACGCCACCCCCAAAGACCGACAGGAGCGCCAGATTCACCCGGCTCGCTCTATTCGCTTCAGCAAATTCTGCACTTGCCGCGAGACGGTCCCCGGTGGCTGCAGCACGAGAAAATGCTTCCAGGCATCGACGGTTTCTCGCTTCGCCCCTTTCTCATGACTGTAGATCAGCCCTTCCAGCAGCCAGGCGCGAGCATATGAGGGATGTTTCCGTTCGAGAACCTTCAGCTCCGCCAATGCCTTCGCGCTCGCGCCTCGATAGTCCTGAATCATCGCCTCGAAGAGTCGCGGCTGCGGCAGATCCGGTCGC
>JBOGSL010000279.1:0-8492 GCA_050695395.1 Chloroflexota bacterium
GGTGGGAAGTGGTGAAGTGACGACCCCTGCTAGGTGGAGTGGCTGACTGGCGTGAGCGCGAACCCGGTAGCGGACGGCGGGAGCTCGATAGTGAGAAACGCCCTCCCAACGTTTGCGGCGCACCACATCTCCAGGCCGCACATAACCCTGCAGGCTGCCCCAGAGACGAATTTTGTCCCAGTGTGGCGCCTGACGCACCACCTTAACCTGCGTCTGTTGCACCAGCACGGCCAGCACCCTGCCGTCACGAGACGCGCTCGCTCGGACGACCGTGTTATCGTGCGCAATGAGAGCCACGAAGGCGGTGTGCGCGCCTTTCAACGGTACGAGGCCAAGCGGTATCAGGAGAACCGCGCAGAGCGCACGCTCCAGGACCATCAGGACTCGAGGTGGCCGCGCTCCCGAAGATAACGATAGAACTTCAAGCGGGCAACCTCGGGACGGCTGAGGCGTCGATCCATGATCTGTTGCACCACCAGACCGATCCCCAGCGCAGCCAAAGCCCCGGCCGCCAAGGCCAGACCGACCGTCGACCCGTGTGCGGTCCCTTCTCGATCGTCCGTCTGTTGTCGATCAGCAGTCATAGGTCCTCGCTTCCAGTTGTTCAAATTCGGTCCAGTATAGCCCCGGCCGTTCCCGGCAAACCTAGAATGAACCATGGCAAACCGGCTGGCAACGGAAAGGAGCCCTTACCTTCGCCAGCATGCGGAGAACCCGGTCGACTGGTATCCCTGGGGCGACGAGGCGCTGGACCGTGCCCGTCGAGACGATCGTCCCATCCTGGTGAGCATAGGCTACTCGGCCTGCCACTGGTGCCACGTGATGGCCCACGAATCGTTCGAAGACCCTGAGATCGCGGCGTTGATGAATGAGCTTCTCGTCAACATCAAGGTCGATCGAGAGGAGCGTCCCGATGTGGATGCGATCTACATGGAGGCGGTTCAGGCACTGACCGGGCAGGGCGGCTGGCCGCTGAACGTGTTTCTCACGCCGGACGGCCACCCGTTTTGGGGCGGTACCTATTTCCCGGCAGATCCGCGGGGCGGGATGCCCGGATGGGCCCAGGTCGTCGCCGCGATGGCTCGGGCGTATCAAGACGAACGCGAGTCGGTGCTGGGAAATGCCGCCGAGCTCACGCGCTACATCCGTCAAGCGCAGCAGATCATACCGGGCGGGCCTCCGCTGGATGCGGGGATGCTGGACGAGGCGTACGTCAAGCTTCGGGCGCAATTCGATGAGGTCGAGGGCGGTTTTGGCGCTGCCCCGAAGTTCCCGCAGCCTCTGGCTGTTGAGCTCATCCTCCGCCTCGATAGACGGTTTCCGGGGCAAGGCGGCCGAGAGTTCGTGGAGCTTACCCTCGAACACATGGGACGCGGCGGCATCTTCGATCAGTTGGGCGGCGGCTTCCATCGGTACAGCGTGGACGGTAGCTGGACGGTGCCCCACTTCGAGAAGATGCTGTACGACAACGCTCTGCTCGCCATTCTTTATACGCACGCGTTCCAGTTGACCGGCAATGACTGGTATCGCTCGGTTGCCGAGGAAACGTTGGACTATCTGCTACGGGACCTGCGCGCTCCAGTGGGAGGCTTCTACTCGGCGCAGGATGCGGACAGCGAAGGCGTCGAGGGTAAATATTATGTCTGGACGCCGGACGAGGTGCGGGCCGCGCTTTCGCGCGAGGAGGCCGAGGCGGCCGTACTGCGATACGGCATTAGCGAGCAAGGGAACTTCGAGGGGAAGACCGTCCTGACCGTGGCCCAGGCGGTCGAGCCGGTGGCCGAGGACCTGGGACGCACCGTGGGCGAGACCAGAGAGTTGCTGTCCCGAGCCAAGAGCGGCTTGCTCGCAATGAGGGAGCAGCGGGTGGCCCCGGCCAAGGACACGAAGATCCTGGTTGGCTGGAATGGCCTGGCGATCCAGGCACTGTCTCTGGCGGGGCGAGCGTTCGGACGAGCCGGTTACCTGAGGGCGGCTCGGGAGACCGCGGAATTCATCCTGGAGAACATGTACACGGGCGGCCGGCTGATGCGAAGCTTTCACGATGGACCCGGCGGAGTCCCGGCGTTTCTGGAAGACTACGCCAGCCTTATCGAAGCACTGCTGGTGCTGTACCAGACCGAAGACGAGGAGCGCCATCTGTCCACAGCCGAGGATTTGGCCGGCACCATGATGGATGCGTTTGGCGATGAGGCGCAGGGAGCGTTCTTCGACTCCCCAGTTGGCCTCCCCGAGCCGGTGGCGCGGCCGCGCAGCTTCTTCGATAATCCCATCGCCTCCGGAAACGCCGGTGCCACGTTCGCCTTGCTCCACCTCTCAGCTCTGACGGGAGATTCTAGTTACGAGAAGCGAGCGTTGCCTGCGTTGCGGGCGGCGTCTCCGCTCTTCCAGCGAGCCCCGCTGGGATTCACCCACATGCTGTCGGCGCTGGACTTTGAGCTAGGTCCGCAGCGCCAGATTGCCCTGGTGGCGGGCAGCGGTCTGGAGGCGATGCGGGCAGCGGTCTTTGCGCGATACCTCCCGAACACAGTGGTTTCGGTCGGAGAGACCGGCTCGTCACCGCTGTTGGTGGATCGGCAGGCTCTAAACGGCCGGGCTACAGCCTATGTTTGCGAGCATTTCAACTGCCAGAGGCCGGTAACCGAGCCAGGGGAACTGGCGGCCGAGCTGGAAGATTAGCGGAGCGGCTAGCCGGACTCAACCCGGGCCGAAGGCAAGCCGTAGGCCGCGCCTTTCAGGACTTTGAGGCAGAGAAGGGCGCACTTGAGGCGAGCGGGCGATATCTCGGGCATGCCCAATTCGGCCAGGATGTCATCTTTCTCTAGCGCAAGCGCTGTGTCCACCCGCTGCCCAATCACGCGATCAAGCAACAGCTCGGCGGAGGCCTGACTAATGGCGCAGCCGCGACCGTGGAAGCGGGCATCCCGAATGGTGTCATCCTCGACGCGGAGATCGATGGCAAGCACATCGCCACAGAGGGGGTTCTCATCTTCGAAGGTCCGGGTAGCCGACTCCAACTCGCCGCGATGCGTCGGGTGCCGATAGGCGTCTTGAATGATCTCCGTGTAGAGCGTGCTCACGGTCCGAACATCTTTTGAGCCTGAAGAATTCCCGCTTGCAGGGCATCGACATCGCCGGGCGTGTTGTACAGGTAGAAGCTGGCGCGGGTTGTGGCAGGAACGCCGAGTTGATCGTGCAGCGGCTGGGCACAGTGATGGCCGGCGCGAACGGCTATACCCTGCTCATCGAGGAGCGAGGCCAGGTCGTGCGGGTGGATGCCATCCACAGTGAACGCCACGAGGGCGCCCCGCTCGCGCGGACCGAAGATTTGGATTCCCGGAATCTGCGAAAGACTGTCGTAGGCGTAGGCGGCCAATATCCGGTCATGTTCGTGAATGGCTTCCATTCCAATCGCTCGCAGATAGCTGACCGCCTCCCCCAACGCGACCGCGTCTCCAACGCTCGGCGTGCCGGCTTCGAACTTCCAGGGCAGATCGTTCCAGCTTGCGCTTCGGTCGCGGACCGTGCGGATCATCTCACCGCCGGCCATGAAGGGCGGCGTCGCCTCCAGAATGTCGCGCTTGCCGTAGAGAACTCCGATACCCATCGGTCCAAGCATCTTGTGTCCGGTAAAAGCGAGAAAGTCCACGTCCAGGTCGCGAACATCGACAGGGAGATGAGGCACCGCCTGGGCGCCGTCGAGCAGCACGACGGCCCCGGCGTCATGCGCCAAGGAAACGAGCTCGGCTACCGGTGCGATGGTGCCGAGGACATTGGAGACATAGGCTATGGCCACCAGCCTTACGCGACCAGTCGACAGGTGTTCATGGAAACTCACCATGTCGAGAGATCCGTCGGCAGCCAGCTCGACGAAGGCCAGCTCGGCTCCGCGCTCTTGCGCGAGGAGCTGCCATGGCACCAAATTGCTGTGATGCTCGAGCCGGCTGAGGAGGATGACATCGCCGCGCTGGATGTTCTTGCGGCCCCATGCATAGGCAACCAGGTTGATCGCTTCGGTGGCGTTGCGCACGAATACGGTCTCGTCCGAATCGGCACCGATAAAATCCGCCACTCGCGCTCGGGCACCCTCGTAGGCGGCCGTCGCCTCTTCGGCAAGACGATAGACGCCCCGGTGAACATTGGCGTTTTGAGCCTGATAGTAATGGTCGAGGGCCGCCAGCACGGAAGCGGGCTTCTGTGACGTTGCAGCGCTGTCGAGATAGACGAGCGGCCGATCTCCTGACTGGAAGATCGGGAAATCACGCCGAATAGCCGCAGCATTGAGCGGGATTGTGGCCTGAGACATCAGCCCATTATGGGCGGGCGTCGGAACGCAGCCAAACGGATGCGGCTACGAGGCAGCTCGCGACGATCCCGGCCGGGCGGGCCGTACCGACGGGTCGAGCCGGCGCGACATGGTCAGTGAGCGATAGACCGCGAGCGTCGCATCGATCTGGCGGTTCATGTCGAAACTCTTTGCTCGGTGGATAGCGCCTTCGCGCTTGGCATCGCCCTCGGCAAGAGCGGCGAGCACGCCCCGGGCAAATGCTTCAGGCGTTGGATCGGAGACCAGATACCCGCTTTCGGCGGTAACAGTCTCGTCCATTGCCGAGTAATCAAAAGCAACAGGTGGACAGCCGCAAGCCATGCCTTCTACCAGAACCAGCCCAAAGCCTCCGTACACCGTCGTGAAGGCTTGCAAATCGGCGGCGGAGAATATGACACCCATCTTGCCCGGGCTGGCATGTCCGGTGAAGACGACGCGCTCGCCAAATTCGGCCGCGATGTCAGGCTCTTCATCCGCGTGCACTACAAGTAGCCGAACGTGGGGCGGTAGGAGCCGGAGAACGTCTCGCATCATCCAACCCCGATGCTCGCCAAAGTGCCCGACGTATAACACGTAGGTGCCGCTGGGATCGAGGCCCAATGCACGGCGCGCGACTGCGCGCGGCCTTGGATAGAACACGGCCGGATCGTACCAGTTGTGAATGACATCGATGTGCGACGCCGGCACTCCGTAGAAATCGCGAATTTCTCGGGCCACGCCTCGCGACACGGCAATGCATCGGTCCGACAGTATCGCGGCGGCCTCTTCCATCAGTGCCACGGCCCGATCGATGGGAGCTCCCTCCGGAAGCTTGATCCCCAGTTGCTCGAAGCGCCGCAGGCTGCCCAGCGGCGTGAGGTGAAAGGTAGAGACCAGGCGCGGGCGGAGAGCGCGAGCGGACAGGCGCAGCGCCGCGTGGAACCCGTAGTGACTATGGCAATGAACCAGGTCGTATCGCCCCGGATCGATCAGCTCTGCCAGCGCGGCCGATTTTTCGCGGTACCGCTCAACCCAGCCTTTTGCCTTCAGCCGAGACGAGGGCACGCCGATGATGCGATCAGCCAGCGGATTGACGTCATCGGGCAAGAAGCTTGCGTCCTCGCAGATAACGTCGACTTCGACGCCCCGGCCGATGAGACCGCGAGCCAACTCGAAGACGTGCTTCTCGCTGCCGCCTCCGGCGGGAGTGGGGCGAAAGCCGGTCACCATGGCCGTCCTTAGGGGCCGGTCGGGTGTCGCCCGTCGTTTGGTCGGCGGAGCATCCGTCAGCATTCGTCTCTCCGTGCTGGAGGGTTCTCGCCTCCGCGGCATCGGGATACCGCAGCAAGCCGCGTGCCAGAAGAGGAGGACGAATCGCTCGGAGAACCGCACCCCCCCCGTCGCCGCTTCCTCGGGTGGCCGGGAACTCAGGCCGTTTCGAGCGTGACCCGCGCCCAATTCCGCTGCCGACGTACCTTGGATGGCTTCGGTCGCAGGATGGCTTCGCTCGCGGCGCTCGCGGTCTCCGCGTCGCCCCCAGGCGTCCGCGCCGGCGTGCAGCCGGCGCCGGTTCGAGGACCGATGTCCGCATCCAAGTGGCGAACTGTGTAAGATAAGGTCCACGAGAGAGTCTGGCCAGGGAAGGACAATGCGCTCTCAGTTGTTTCGCAGGGAGACCGCCAGGCGACTGCGCGCCGTGGTAGAAGACGTGTGCCTCCGCTACCGCGGCCATCGATACCCGTGGCTCTCGGCCTACCAGGAAGTCGACGAGATCGCCCTTCGTCGCGCGGTCCTGGCTCTGGCGGAAGCGCTAGAGTTCGGCGATCCGGCTCCCTACGAGGCAGTGGTGCAGGCTATGGTAACCAGGATGCTCGAGGAAGGGGTGCCTCCGATTGCAATCCTGGCCATAGCGGACCTGTTCCATGGCACCGTGGCGTGCGAGCTGACCGCCGATCAGCGGGAGCTTCTCCGCCCGATGGTGGAAGCCGAGCGGGCGCAACGCCAGGACATCCTGTATCAAAGGGTATTCGAGGAGAAGAAGGACGCCTAAAGGTCAGGACGAAGAGGCTTCCCGCTTGGCACGATACATCCTCTGATCTGCGACTGCCACCAGGTCCTCGGCAACCGCACCATCGTCGGGGCATCGCGCCACGCCCACGCTAACAGTAGCGGGAGCGCCTAGCATGGCTTCCTGGATACGCTGGGCCAAGCCGGTGTCGGTCTCGGCGAGCGCCGGCAACAACACGGCGAACTCGTCGCCGCCGTACCGGACGGCCACGTCGTAAGGTCGTAGGACGGCGCGCAAAGCCCGCGCGACTTCGCGCAACACCTCGTCGCCGCGCGCGTGACCGTAGGTGTCGT
Source organism: Chloroflexota bacterium (assembly GCA_050695395.1). Classification (GTDB taxonomy): domain Bacteria; phylum Chloroflexota; class UBA5177; order UBA5177; family UBA5177; genus JBOGSL01. The sequence goes on from JBOGSL010000279.1 coordinate 6,668, forward strand.
TGATGGACTTGAGCTTGTCGACATCGATAAAGCTCACGGCGAACGGGGTTCCGGTTCGACGATGGCGCGCAACCTCGCGTCGCAAGGACTCCTCGAAAACTGCGCGGTTCGGCAGACCGGAAACGGCATCGTAGCTGGCGTGACGGCTATATTCGATGATTTGCCCGATGAGGTCGGCCACGCTCCGGGCCGTGGTCACGTCGTCCGGCCGGTACTCCTGGCCGCCCTGACGATGCGTGAAGTTGAGAACTCCTTCCACGCCCTGGTCGGTCGTTACCGGGACGCTGAGAAAGGTCCGTTCCCTGGCCTCACCGTAGAGCGACAGGCCGCGGGCCGCCACCGCTCCGGCCAGCCCAAATCCTATTGGGACGCGCACTTGTTGCTGGACAGTCGGCTCGATGCCCACCGCCGCCGCTATCGAAAGCAACGGCTCCGAATTGATGCGCATCAGCAAGCTGGCACGGCCCGCGTTCATCAACTGGACACCTGTGTGGAAAGCGGCCCGGATCGGCTCCGGCGTTTCGGCGGCAGGCACGCTGTCCACGACTCGCGGTTCTGTCTCGTGGTCTTGCACTACCACCTCGCCTCCCTCTCGCACTCTGCCATTAAGCTCTGAGGCAAGGTCATAGTCAAGAAGGCGTCGCGCTATCCCCCGCGATGGCTGGGAGCGAGGTGGATGACATTGACCAGAACGATCCCGATCATCACCACGATGATGCCGGCCAGTCCCTCCATGCCTCCGGCGATGGCGATGAGAGGGATGGATAGAGCGAGACTGGCGGGAACCATGCCGGAGCGGTCTTTCTCCGGCCTTGCTTTCGCCGGCTTCTCGGTTAGACGTTGCTCCACGCGCCGCTCGATGCGCGCCACGTACTCATCAATTAAGTAGTCTTCCATGCCCGGCCCAAGCTCGCGCCTGGCAGCAACCGAAGCGGCAAGATCGTCTCTATCTTCGTCTCGTACCATGTCATCCCTCGCAGATTGGGATATTCTACAGTAGCCGGCCATTGGACGCCTGACGATTGAAACAGCGCTCTTGCTGTTCCGCGGCGGGTGTCTTCAAATATGCAGACGCAGGGTTGCGGTTCGAGCTTCCCTGGCCACGCTCGATCTTTGCTCCTCGTTCCGGCGGCTCGCTGACCACCGGCGTTTCCATCTGCTTCGCGCATGTCTAGTTTCTCCGACCGAAGAGAAAGAACGGGAGGATTCATTCGCGGGCCTCCGCCCCCAGTACTCCGCCCTTTCCTCCTCGCGCCAGTATCGCGACGGCGCGCGGGTCCCGGCCAAAGGCCAGCCGCTTTGCCCAGGTGCTCGGTATTCGACGAAGGCTCGCGGCATCCAGGAGCCGCGGTGAATCGACCACGAACCCGCCCCCCCGCAGCCGTTCTCGCGCGCGATCCACTCCGAGGTGCAGCTCCCAGCCCTGCTCAGACAGCGCCCCAGCGTTGAGGACGATCTCTAGAGAAGCGCCTCTACGCGACGACGCCGCCACGCCTTCAAGTACCGGCTTGTCGACGTCGAGGATCCCCGCGAGCAGGCTTCCCCAGGGGAAGACGATGCTGATCTGCGAGGCGATGCCTCCCAATTCGGGGGGTAGCGCCAGGGCGTTTGCTATGACGAACAGCGCGTTGTTCGGGGCGCAGCGCGAGCTTCGCTGCAAGTTTTCACGGCAGGCGTCGACGCCGATGACAAACTGGTTGGGATGCGCTCGAGCTGTGGACAGGACGTACCGCCCGTCGCCGGTGCCGAGGTCAAGGTGGGCACCCCGATAAGGTGTGGCCAGCTCCAGGAAGTCGGAGCGATCCAGGTAGAAGGACTGCTTCCC
>JBOGSL010000280.1:0-13811 GCA_050695395.1 Chloroflexota bacterium
CTGCCATGCACTCCGATTCATGGAGACTACAAATTGGGCAACGCGGTGGAACTGTCAGACGGCTCATGGGCCACCTTGGACCTGGATTTCGCGAGGGTCATGGAGCGGCTGTACGACATCGCGGGCAGCCTGAACCACGTCGTACAGAGCGGCCCCGATGGCGTGGGGCAGCCTGTTGAATTGCTCGAGCCGCGACGACTGCTCGACGCCTACGAAGGCACGGCTCCGGGACCACTGACCCGCGACGAGCACCGTTGGCTCCCCGGTGCTCTGGCCCTTGTACCCCTGCACTGGGCTGCCACCGCGGGATTCGTGGACGGCGACATCCGCGAGGCCGAGAGCGCAATGACCGCCGCCGAGGCCTGGTGGTCGCGCCGGGCTGAGCTGTCGTCGTAGTCCGGCGGCCCACTGCTCGCTCGCGGCTTCACTCTTGAACAGGCGAGCCAGCATACGTCCGCTCTTCCTCAGGTACAAGTCGTGGTGACGCGGTACTTGAAAACACGCCTTAGATTCATCCGTTCCGGCCCGATGAGGCTCTACGACGCTCTCTAGTGGGTCGACGCTAGGCTCGCGTCCGGCACGATACGCTTCTCGCGCCCGCTTAACGAAACGCGGTACAGTCCGCCTCGTCGTTCCACAACGAGGCTCCGTCCGTCCGGCAGCCACCGTACGCCCTCATCGGCCGTCAGCCTGAGCGTAGCCTCCAGCTTGCCGGTAGCGGAGCGAATCTGCGCGCTTCGTCCGCACGCAAGAGCCAGGCGGTCGCTCTTCGGCGCCCAAATCGCCGTGCGGCAACTAGCCGGCACTGGCACCGCGCCCCGTATCCCCTTCAAGCCGGCAAGGTGGAGCAGGCCATTGTCTACAAAGGAGAGGCTCCGTGCGTTCGGCGCGAGAGCAGGCTCGACAGGATATGCGCCTCCCAATTGCTGCACACGTTTCTCCGAGCGCCAGCCCAGCAAATCTACCGAGGCCGTGCTCCGCTGCCAGACCAGTAGGCCGCGGCCGCGCGGTCCCCACCCCAGCACCGCGTCACCTCGCCGCAGTTTCCAGCGACGGAGTGTTCGGGTCAACGAAGTGATCGAGACCTTGCGGTCCCGACTAATCGCAAGCATGCTGGAACTCGGGGCGAAGTACAAGCTCTGAGGCGCACGGCCCGATCCTCGTGCCACCGTTGTCGCGGACGATCCTCCTGTGCCGACGATGCGTGCGGCCCATCGTCCCGGCTCCGCCGCGATGTAGGCCGCTTCGCCGCCATCCGGCGACAGTTGGGCCAGTCGCACGTCCTGGTCGACGCTCAGGGTGCCCGGGTCGGTGCCGTTGCTGTTCGTCGCCCAGAGCACCCCGGACCGGACAAAAAGAAGCAAGGGCGTGCCGCCGGAGGCGCTATTGAGCGGCAGTCCGTTATCCACGGATCGCCAGTGACGCCCGCCATCATCGCTTCTGAAGATGCCGTCGCCGTTGAGCGATGCGTAAATTCGGCCAGGGACCGATGATGCCACCAGGCTGTTGACATACGGTTCCAGCGGTAGTCCCTCTGTTGCCGCGGCCCAGTGACGCCCCCCATCCGGCGACCGGTACATCGCTCCGTTTCCGCCGGCCAGGATAAGGTCGCCGTGAGCGAGAACCGCCGTGGTGAAGAGCGAGCCCGGCAATCGCACGGGGTGCCAGACGCGCCCGCCGGAGTCGGACCGGAAGAGGCCGCTCCGGGTGGCCGCGAAGTAGATATTTTTGGTGGCTGCTACATCCATCACCTTCGAGTCCAGCCCCTGGTCGAGCCGCCGCCAGCGCAGCCCCCCATCACCCGAGATGCCGACACCTCCATCCCAGATGCCGGTGAGCAGCTTCCCGCCCGGCGTCTCGACCATCGATTGGACGCCGTTGGGGGCAAAGATATAGCCCGCGCCGTTCTGGCTCCAACTCGCGCCGTGATCGTCGCTACGCCAAACAACTCCGGGCCCGACGTAAAAGGTAGCGGGATCACGCTGATCTTGCATGAGGAACATGTTCTCGGCGCCGCGCAGTGACGTGACCGCCGTTTGCCAGTGACGCCCCGCGTCGGCGGACACGTACACCGAGTGTTTCACGGCCACGAGATAACGATCCGGCCGGCTGGCATCGATCGCTAAAGCGCGGATGATGAGATGCGCCGGCAGCGCCCCTGCCTGCTGCCACGAGTCTCCCCCGTTCCATGACTGGTAGACTTGCCCTCCGCTCCCCGCGAGTAAGTGATTGGGCCTCAGGCGATCTACCGCAAGCGGGTAACCGACGTACGGCCGATGCGGGTGGAAGGCGGCGCGCGCCGGTTGCGTTTGCTCGCCGGCACCCGGCACCAGCTGGCTCGCCAGCATCAGCACGATCAGGGCAGCCGCCGCCAGCGGAAAGGCCACGGCCAGATGTAGCCAGCCGCCCGCCCGGCCACGCTTCGCCGGCAGCTCTCCACGCGAGATCTTGCTCAGAACTTCCTGGCGCACGGACCCCTGCGCCCAGCCGGCATAGCCTTGCTGGAGGATAGCGTCCACGCCCCTCGCGGCGGATTCGGCCCTTCGGCACTCTTCGCATCCCGCCAGGTGATTGTCCAACCGCCGCATCTCCAACCTCGTGATCTCGTGGGGAGTCTGCAGCAGCAGGCGGGCTTCCCGGCACTTCATTCGCCCGCCTCTTCCTTGTAAATGCGCCGAAAACACTCGCGGGCACGCAACAGTCGTACCTTCACAGCCCCTTCCGAGCTGTGCAGAATTTCTCCGATCTCGCGACAGGTCATCTCGCTGCCGGTCTGGAGCAGCAGGGGCTGAACGTAGGTGTCGGGCATGCGGGCAAGGGTGCGGCGCACCGCGTCGACCGTTGCCGCGATCTCCTGGGTATCGCCCACAGACGGGTGATGGCTCTCCTCGAGATGAACCACGATTCGCAGCTTGCGGCGGCGGTGATAGCTGCGTGCCTTATTGAGCGCGATGGTGTGCAGCCAGGAGGACAGCTTCATCTCGCCGGAGGTGCGCGGCAAACTCTGGTAGGCTGCCAGGAAGGTCTCCTGGCAAAGATCTCGCGCCACCTCGACGTTCTGCACCAGGCCGGTGAGAAAGCGGAGCAAGCGCGGTTCGTAGCGTGTCATGATGGCATCGAAAGCGGTGATGTCTCCGGCGCGTGCAGCGTCGACCCAGCAAGCTTCGTCAAGCGAAACCGGCTCCGTCACCGAAGCCGGGGCTACCGCCAGGGCGATCTCGGTCACATCCTCTCCGCGCGCCGGAATGGTTCTCTCCTCATAACGCCGGAATGATGCCTGTGGTTACAGGCATTCTATGCCTGTCCATCCCGCCGCCATGCACGTGCCGCAAGCGGGCGCCATTCGCTCCGCGTTGTGACCCGAGACGGCCGCCGGCGTGACTTCCGCGTCGGTGTTGCCGGCCTTGCGCTTGGGCGGCGGTTCGGTCCGAGGCCCTGTCTCGCTACACCCCGACCGGCAAGCTGACCACGAAGCATGTGCCGCCGTCTGGTGGGAACTCCGCTCGAATGGTGCCTTTGTGCAGTTCCGCTATTTGGCGACAGATGTACAACCCCAACCCCATGCCACGCTTGGATCGATCGTGGTTCGCCTGATAGAAGCGCTCGAAGAGAGCGTCACGCTTCTCAACCGGAATCCCCGTCCCGTGATCCCGCACTGAAAGGATTGCCATGTCAGGATCGGTACGAGCCACAACCACGTCAATCGGGGTCCCTCCGGGCGTGTATTTTATGGCGTTGTCGAGTAAGTTCGTCAGAACCTGGCCCACGCGCATCGGATCAACCCGTGCTTCTAGGGATTCGGGGACCGAGACTCTTATCGGGTGATCTCCATCAGTCATGCGCGCGGCCGACACCGCATGGTCAACAATCGGTATCAAATCGGCCCGTACTGGTTCGAGTACGAGCTTGCCTGTATCGAGGCGCGAAACATCCAGCAACCGGTCAATGAGATGGGAGAGGCGTGTCGTCTGTCCATTGATCGTCTCGAGGGACCGGCCCAGCCTCTCAGACTCCACCGGCGTGCCTCGCTCTCGGTGGCGGAGAATCAATTGCAGGTGGCCCGACAGAGCGGTCAGAGGAGTTCGAAGCTCGTGCGATGCGACGGCCAGAAACTCGTCGCGAGCACGCAGAGCGGTCTCTGCTGCCTGGCGAGAGGAGCGCTCCGCTTCCAACGCCTCTTCCAGCGCCTGCGCTTCGTGCTGCCACAAGACCACGGCCCGAGCACGGTCGTCTGATGTCGCCAGTTCCGTGTACGTTTCCGAAGGAATCACCCTTCCGTGCTGCCCGCATACTTCACCCAGCGCCCGGCTGTGGGACGCTCCGGCGAAAGCCGACGTCGGATAGGCGCAGAAGAGCGCAAAAGAATAGCGCGAGTGCAGCTCGTTCCACAGCTCTTCCAGAGCAACGGCCCCGTCGTGATTCCCCGCGACGGCCAGCGTCGCTACCATTTCGCCGAATAGTCGCGCCCGGCGACCATTCGCTGTCGCCTGTGCCAGGACTCCGCCGATCACTGCCTCGAAATCCACGGCATCCGGAATACCGTCGTTCATGAACGTCGACAACATGCGTTGCGAGTCCAGTGCCAGGTAGCGTCCTTGTTCCCGGGCTTCGGCTACATCCAGACCATCCGCCTCAAGCCGTTTCTCGGTCTCGACGCGATGGTCGAGCGTGGCGATGATAACCGCAGTTTCGCCTGCCGTGAGCCCGGAGCGAACGAAGCCCGTGACGGCATCGAGCAGAGCTTCGCCGGCATCGTAGAACTGGACAAAGTGATCGCCGGGGCGTATGGCATCCCAACTGTCGGGTAGAACGGAACTCGTCTCCAAAGACTCGTTCACCTGGCCAGGTGCGCGGTGGGCAATCGAAGAGACGCCGCGCTCCGCCATGAACCGGTCCAGCTCCGCGTGCTTGATTCGGGTAGTTCTCGCTCCGATGCGGGAGGCCGAAAGATGTCCGGCCCGTATCCAGCGCCAAACGCTCGCCCGGCTGACGCCGAGTAGCTCCGCTGCCTGGGACGGACTGTAGTAGTCACGTTCCGCGGTTCCTGCGGACGTGCCGTAGCCGGTAAGCGAGGAGGTGGCTTCCAACGATCGGCTCCATATGTATCGGGGCGTATCCCTGTGTGACCCAGTGTACTACCGCAACGCCCCGTCCTGCCGGTGCAAGAGCCGGTTATCCGGTCCTGTCCCGCTACCTCTTCGTCCCCGATTCGACAGATTGCGCTATGATTGGCGCGGGCGATCGCCCTTTTCTCTCCAGGAGGCTTTTCCCTGCGGCTCTTCCTCGGCTGGCTTCTCGCCATCGTTGTCCTCCTCGCTCTTCCGCTCAGCTCGCGCCATCTCCTAGCGGCAGGTTCCGGAGCCGGTTCAGCTACCGCCATACCCGGCACACACTCGGTAACGCCCGGCATTACCCCTGTCGCTGAACACTTCCCGCCGCGGCACAACGTGGTGATGATCGTGATTGACGCGGGAAGGCCTTCGTATTTCAGCCTGGCCAAGCTTCCCCATCTCCAGGCTCTGATGCGCCAGGGCATCGTGTACAACCAGGCCTGGACCGGCGAGATGCAAAGCACCACCCCCAACGTCCATGTCACGCTGGGCACCGGGACCCTACCGCGTGAGAACGGCTTCCTGGGCTTCGGCTGGGCGGCGCCGCAAACCCGCGATCCGGTAGACTTCCGGACCTTGCTTGCCGACGGCCAGATCGATCCCGTTCTGCGGTCGCTGCCGGTGGCAAGCATCGCCTCGCTTCTCCACACCACCTATCCGGGCAGCGTCTCGATCGCCGCCAGCGGCCATAAGAACTATGCGGTGGTGGGCCTCGGCGGCGGAGCGGCAAACTACGAGCTGTACGGCAAATTCCTCAACAATCACTTCGTCCCCACGTTTCTGCACGGCCCCCCGCCCCTATCCCGCAAGCAGCTCCAGGGTCTCACCGTGAAGTCGCCGCTGCCCATCGGCGCCGAAGACAGCTGGGCGGTGCGCTACTCGCTCGACGTAATACGGCGAACCAAGCCGCAGCTCTTCATGATCAATCTTCCCGAAGTGGACACTTGGGGTCACTGGTACGGCCCCGACGATCACGCGGTCTTTCGCCGGCTGATGCTCAACTTCGACCGGCTGCTCGGCCAGATCGAAGCCACCTACCGTTCGCTGGGCATGCTCAAGAACACCGACTTCATCATCACCGCGGACCACGCCATGGTCGAGTCGAGGGCGGCCCACGACTGGCACCTCATCTACACGGCCGCTCACAGGGCGGGGACAGGAATAGCGCGAGCCGACGGTGGGGCTGGATCGATCTGGCTGAAGGATCCGAATCAAGCAAAGGCCGTGGCACAAAACTTGGTGGCGCTGAAGCCGGCTCATGTGCAGGCCGTGTTCTATCGCTCCAGCACCAACACCGACTTCGACTACGTCCAGGCATCGCCATCGAGTTGGGAGATCGGCCCGAACGATGAAGCGGCGCTGAAATTTCTGGTCGATACGACCGACGGTCGCACAGGACCGGACGTGTGGATGATTTATCGAGAAGCGTACACCGCGGCGCCGCGCAACGTGGCCGGCAAGTGGAAGGGCACCCACGGGGGAGCCACGTGGCAGGTTCAGCACATTCCGTTGATCATATCGGGACCGGGCGTCAAAGCGGGTGTACGGTCCAGTTACCCCGCTCAGTCGGTGGATATGGCCGCTACCACCGAATACCTACTTGGCCTTCACGCCGACAGTCCGACCGGGGTCGTCCTCGCCGACGCCCTTCGACACCCGCCCTTGCGCTGGGTCCAGGAGCAGCGAAAGCTCGCTCCGGCGCTGAGCCGGTATGTCAGTGGCCTCGAATTTGAGTCTCGCCGCGACAATACCCGAGCCGTCCCGCCCCCTGGATTTTTCCCGCTCCGCTGCACGACATCGCCCCATCCAGTTCTTCGCCCGCCTTGCAAGTCGCCCAAACCCACGAACCAATAAACTGTTCAGTCGGTGTTCAGATTGCCTTTCGACGTCGCCGGAAGCTAGGTAGAGTAGGAGTATGCCAGGGGAGGATAGAACCGACAAAGGATGGGCTGAACTGTCGGGAAGGCGATCAGGAGGCTTGCTCAAGAAGCTGTACCCGTTCCGCAACGTCTTCACGCTGATCGTCGCGCTCTACCTGGTTCTTGCCACCGGCGTGGCCACGGCCGCTGTGCACGTCATGCACGGTCGCTCCGGACTCGACATGTCGCTCGGCTTCAGTCCGTCGAACGCCGCGCCGATGACGGCCTCAACCCCGAAGTATCTGGTGCTGTTCGTCCTGGATGGCGCCCGGCCCGATTACTTTGGCCTGACCAAACTCCCTCATGTGGATTCCCTCATCGAACACGGCACCCAGTTTACGTCCGCGTTCGACGGCATCCTCGAGGCCGAGACGCCGGCCGGACACACCACTATCGCGACGGGCTCGAAACCGTCGCGGGACGGCATCCTTGGCTTCAACTGGGAACAAAACGATGAGGGTTACAGCATCTTCAACCCGGACGTCGTTCGCGCCGGCGCCATGACCGACATCATGGAGAGCAGAGGCGTTCCTACGATCGCCGGTCTCTACAAAGCGCGCTTCCCCGGTGCCAAGGTAGTCGCATTATCCGGTTCCAAGTACTATGCGGCCGATCCGCTCGGCGGTCCGGACGCCGATGCCATCCTCTACTACCACGGCGATGCCAAGGGCCGCTTCATCCCTGATTCGATGCCCGGTCACGTGCCGCCGGCCGCGGTGCTCAAAGCGCCCGGGCTGATCTGGCCCACCACCGTGCATCTCCCGCTCGGGCTGGAGGATAACCTGGCCACGAAAATGGGCCTCTCGGCTATTCACGTCATGCATCCCCGCATACTGCTGATCAATTATCCCGAGTTCGACTGGCCACTCGGCCACGTGGACGGCGGCAACGTTGATCCTTCCGGCGCAAAGATCTTGATGAAAACCTTCGACAAAAATCTGGCCGCCATCGAAAAGGTCTATCGCAAGGAAGGCATCCTGAGCAAGACACTCTTCGTCATCACGGCGGATCATGGCATGAAGCCGGTAGCGCGCTTCATTCCGCAGACCGTCATCACCAATGCCATCACTCAGGCCGGCACGAGCTCGCCCACCACCGCCTACGACACCGCCTGCTATGTCTGGCTGCAGGACTCAACGAAGGCCCAGGCCGTTGCCGATGATATCTGGAACACCAAGGATCCGGGCGTGGCCTCGGTGTACTACCTGAATGCCCAACTGCACTACCAGCTTGCCGGAGGCTCATTTGTGACGCCGGAGGTCGACACCGCGAATCACTATCTTCTCAACAGCCTCATCAACGGCCACGAGCCCAACGTGGTTGCTTTCTCCAAGAACGGGAACACCTTCTCCAATTCGACCACGAATTGGAAGGGTGACCATGGAGGCGCCGAGTGGGCCTCGGAGCACATGCCGCTCATTATTTCGGGACCGGGCATCCAGCAGGATGTGGTGACCGCTCAGCCCGCTCAGCTCGAGGACATCGCGCCCACCGTGCTGGACGATATGGGCGTGACTCCCTCGGGCATGCAGGGTCACGTGTTGACCGATGCTCTCATCAAGTCGAGCGTGCAGGATCAACACATTCGAGCGCGCGAGGCCCGCAAGCTGTCACCCATGATCGGAGCCTTGATCGCACAGCAGGATTACGAGCAAGCGAATGGGTCGTAGGCCGGTTGCTCCGCAGCGGTTGCGCGACATGTAGGATGATTGGATTGACGGATGTTAGACAGAAGGTGTAAATGAAACGGTTGCTGATCGTTCCTCTGCTCGCGGTATTCATGGCCGGAGGCTTGCCTCTTACGGTTTCCGCCGCCGCCCCTCAGACGGCGAAGTATGTCTGCCTCATCGTGCTTGACGCAGGCAAGCCCGTGTACATCACCCATAACATCGCCCAGATGCCCAACATGCGCGCCTTGTTGAAGCACTCCCGATGGTACAACCGCGCCTGGGTGGGCAGCCTGATGAGCATCACGCCTCCCGATCACGCGGTCATCGGCAGTGGCTCCCTACCGAAGGACGACGGCGGCATCGTCAACTGGGACTGGGGGATCCATAGCACCGGCAAGATTTCCAAGTCCTTCCAGGCTCTGGCCAACTATCAGACCGGCTGGACGTTCAAGCTCGAAAAGGACTCCGGTACCCCCACCCTGTCTCAGCTGGTTCGTCAGAAGTACCCGCACGGGCTGGCCATTGCCGGTAGCGGCGCCCACTTCCATGCCGCGGGGCCCATGGGAGGGCCTTACGCCAACTGGATCTTCTCCTACGCGAGATCGAACGGCTACTGGGCTCCCTTCAGCCTCGGCCTAAAAAAGGTTCCCAGACCGCTCATCAACGATCCCAGCCTGCGGGTCAAGCTCCCCGGCTACAACCACAGCACGGTCCCCGTCGTGTATGACCCCTTGCCGCTCGGCCAACAGGACTCGCTCGTAGTGAACTTCGCCATCAAGTCGCTCCAGAAGTATCGGCCGCGGGCGACCATGATCAACCTTCCCGAGGTCGACACCATCGGGCACTGGAGCCATCAGTGGCGACACGACGAGACCATTCTCTATCGAAGCTTCGATAAGGATCTGGGACGGCTGATCAAGGCCTACAAGCAACAGGGCATCTACAATCAGACCCTGTTTGTGATCACGGCGGACCACGGCATGATGCAGTCGAAGCACCGAGTACTGGATCGCGACGCGGTCGTGAATCAGATCAAGTCAACCCTTGGCCACAAGTCGATCATCCTCACGAACGGCGGCGGCGCAGCCGGTCCGACCATGACCTCGATCTGGCTGAAGAACCCTGCCAACAACGGGCGCATGGCGAAGGCCATCTACGCCAAGCACTACGACAACGTTTCCGCCATCTTCTACGCCACGCACCATGGCAACAGCTATCAATACAAGATGGCGGGGTGCGAGCAATGCTCCCCCGAGCTGGTGAAGGCCTATAGCTATCTGATGAGCACCGACGCCGGAAAGACCGGAGAGGACATCGCGATCCTGTTGCGTGAAAACTCTCGCAACTCGGGCCTACCTCAGATGATGGGCCGGCATGGCGGCGCCGACTGGGCTTCTCAGCACGTCACCATGATCTTCTCTGGGCCAGGCGTCAAGGACGGCACCTCAAACGCTCCCGCCCGGCTCACCGATCTGGCGCCGACCATCGAGAGGTTCATGGGCATTACGCCGAAGGCCCGGGACGGTATTGTCCTGGCTGACGCCTTTCAGCACCCCAACCCGAGCGATGTGGCCCGTCAGACCCAGGCCAACACCGTCTTTAACCCGTACGTTGCGGCTATCAGCCAGCGGGCGGCGAGCGATATCAAGCTAGAGGCCGAAGGCAAGCTTCCCAACTTCATCCCCTCCGACGAGATCATCGTTCACTGGAAGCGTCGCCTGGCCGTAACAGTGGCGGGCGGCGTGCTGCTGCTGGGCTCCGCTATCGTCCTGGGCTGGATGGTCGTGGAAGTACGCCGCAAAGGCACCGGACTCACCTGGACAGAATAGAAGCTCGGAGCGCGCAGGAGCGGGACGTGCAGTGGACGGACGGCCAGCACACGAACGTGAATTCGGCCAGCCGGATCACCCACTAGAAGCTCGGCATTGGCAGGACGTACCCCGGAGGGGAGCGGCGAAGGGCCAGAAGCGACAAACACAACGGCTCGGTTTAGGCTTCACGAGATAGTTCAAATTCGGGACGGCCTCGACCTTTCGCTCCCGGTCGGTTCGATGGGATTTGTTACCGCGGTCCGGCTCGGCGCCTTTGGATGGGCGTACGGGGTGTATGCCGGAGTCGAGGGGATCGGGTGGAGCTCGCCGGATGGACGGACACGGCTCCTCAGAGAGGAGGATTTAGCCAGCACAGGCCGCATCCGCCGAGAGTGTGACTACGCGGACTGGGAATGGTCGCGCAAGACCATTCCAAAGTTCGAGCGATATGAGGAGGTCACGGCCATCCCCGAGTGGGGTGGAGAGCCGAGGCGGGGAATGGTATCGGTGCCTCCGTATTGCAGCCCGGAGGGGGAGTGGGACTAAGATTTGGCCACTCTGAGCACCCTGGAAATCGGCTCCGGCGTGAATAGAAGCTGCGGCCGCTTCTCCCGCCCTTACTCCGGTTGAATCCCCGTCGCGCGTTGCTGAGTCGCCGCGCCGCGAGCGGGGGGTACGGGGGGTCGCAGACCCCCCGAATGATTTTTCCCCCCTTCCACCTATTCCCATAGACGCGAGGCTCAGCCGAGCACCAACGCCCGCTACACAGAGGCACCTTCCGGCTGCCGGCTCCCGACCCAGCTCAGCCGGCTCACCCCTCGCGCCGCCCCGTAAAAAACCACGGCAATAGCCGCGATAAAGAAGCTGTCCGGATAGCTCGTGTAATACGCCAGCGTAATCCCCAGCCACACCTCGACGATGCCTATCACCACCGCTACCCCGATGCCTCGAAGCACCCGCGCGCTCAAGTAGGCCGCGGTTGCCGCCGGCGCGATGAGCAAGGCGAAGATCACCAGCACGCCGACCACCTGCACCGAGACCGATACTGCCACGGCCACCAGCACCAGGAAAGCCGCCGACAGCACGCGGACGGGCAGGCCCCGTGCCATCGCCACATCCTCTGCCACCGACATGAAGAGCAGCGGCCGGTACATGGTTCCCAGCCCCACCAGCACCAGGAGGCCCAGCAATCCCGTCACCAGCACTTGCTGGCGGCTTACGCCGATGATGGTGCCGAAGAGGATGCTGATCGCCTCCCCCGCATAACCCGTGTAGAGGGTGATGAACAGTGCTCCCAGCCCCAGGCTGAACGCCAGTACGATACCAATGGCAACATCACGGCCCCGCAGCCGCTCGCCCAGCGCACCCATCGCCACCGCGGCCACTATCGAGAAGGTCAGCAGCCCGGTGAGCGGGCTGACTCCGACGAGAACGGCTCCCGTTGCCCCCGAAAAGCCGATGTGCGAGAGAGCATGGCCGGCGAACGCCAGCCCTCGCAGCACGACAAAGAAGCCGACCGCGCTCGCCACAATCGCTACCATCGTTCCCACCAGATAGGCGTTTTGCATGAACCCCAGACTGAGCGGGTCAGGCATGGCAATCGTTCGCCGTGCCCGCGCCGGTTACCAGCACGTGCCCCTCAGCACGAATCACCACCACTGGAAAGCCGTACAGCTCGGTAAGCACGTCGGAGCGAATTACCTGGTCGACCGGCCCGCATACCGCGTGCCCGTGCGCCAGGTAAATCACGTCGTCTACCGCGTCCAGAAGCGGATTCACATCGTGAGCCACGAAGAGCACCGCGATGTTCCGATCTCGACTGAGGCACGTCACCAAATCCACCACTTCCCAGCGACTGCGGATATCCAGATTCGCTAGCGGCTCATCGAGCAGCAGCATCGACGGGTTTCCCACGATAGCCTGGGCCAGCAGCAGCCTTTGTTGCTGGCCGCCGGATAACCGCCCCACCGGCGCGTCCGCGTAGGATGCCGCTCCCACCGATTCCAGGGCTTCGTTCACCTTCGTCTTCTGGCCGGCTCGCGAAAAGCCCACGCCCCACTGATCGCCGTCCAGACCCAGTCGCACGAAGTCTCGAGCTCGCATTGGCAGGTCCGTGTCCAGCGTCTGGTGTTGCGGGACGTAGCCGATTTCCGGATTGCCCCGCTGGGAGGGATGTCCGAAGATCGAGATGCTGCCCTGACTCGGCTGGAGGAGTCCCAGAATGGCACGAAGCAAGGTTGTCTTTCCCGCCCCGTTCGGTCCGAGCACGCCCACGAACTCACCCGGCCTCATCGTGAAGTTGACGCCACACAGCACATCCCTGCCACTCAACCGAATAGTTACATCCCGAACGGACAGTACCGGTGTTACCGCGGTTTCGGTCGAATCGGCGAGCGTCGCTGTTGTCATTGCTGTTCCTTTCTCCGCAGGTCCCGTGCCAGTTCCCGCAACTGACCAAGCATCCAGTGCTGGTAGTCCGTACCGGCGGGCTCCGTTTCCGTAACCCCGACCACCGGAATCCCTTCCGCTCGCGCCAGTGCCTCCATATTCTGGGTGATCGGTTCGACCGCTTGTTTGTTGTAGATCAGGGCTCTCACACGGTGCTTCTGGAGCATCGAACGGAACGAGATCACGGCCCGGGCCGAGGGATCGATGCCCTCTTCGACCGCGTGCTGGAACGCGGCTTCGTCAAACCGAAGCCCGAGCGAGCGAGCCATGTAGTTGAACACCGATTCCGTAGCCTCGATCCGGGCCCCTCGAAATGACTGCCGTATTCGGTTCATCTCATCTAGAAGGGGCCTCAGCCGCTGTCGAAACAGGCCGGCGTTGTGGCGGAAGTAGGCGGCGTCGGACGGCCGGCTTTTCCCGAGGGCGGAGGCAATCTTTCCCGCGAGCCGCTCCATTACCGGCACCCTATACCAAAGGTGCGGGTTACTTCCCGGGGAAGCGTGGGCCACATCCCCAGCGACGATGACGCTCCGGCTGGACGATGGCGAGCTGTCGAGTAAGTGCGTCATCCAGCTGTCGTAACCGAGACCATTCATCAGGACCAGAGAAGCCTGGCTGACCGCCACGGCGTCCTTCGTCGTCGGCTCGTACTCGTGGGGATCCGTGGTCGGCGAGTTGATCACCGTGGACACGGTTACGCGATTGCCCCCGATCTGGTGAAGCAAGTCCCCATAGAAGTTCTCGGCGCCCACGACCTGTAGCGGGCCGGAAGTCGGGGTCGACCCGCCGCAGCCCGCCAGACCCACCATGGCCAGCGGTATCAACATTCGCAGAAGCCTAGTTGCCATCGAC
>JBOGSL010000281.1:0-2375 GCA_050695395.1 Chloroflexota bacterium
CGCTCGACGTCGGCGGCGCGGAACCGATGGCCCTCCGGACCCAGCGGCTCACCGTGTGCCTGATAGGTGCCGGCAACCGGGCTGCCGTAGCCTATCACCGTGTTTACGGAAATCAGTGACGGCTGAGGTGTCTTCTGGGCTCGCTCGATCGCTTGCGCGATGGCATCCACATCCGTGCCATCCTCCACCTCGTCCGTGTGCCAGCCATATGCTCGGAAACGCGCAGGCGTGTCTTCGGTGAAGGTGACCCTGGTCGGGCCGGAAAGCTGAACAAGATTGTGATCGTAGAGGTAGATCAGCTTTCCCAGCCGGAGATGGCCGGCCAGGGAGGCCGCTTCGGCCGATATGCCCTCTTCGAGGTCGCCGTCGCTGACGATCCCGTAAACATAGTGATCGACGATGTCGAACCCTGGGCGATTGAAGCGAGCACCAAGGTAGGCCTCGGCGATGGCGAGGCCCACACCGTTTGCGAAGCCCTGTCCAAGCGGGCCAGTTGTGAGGTCCACGCCCGGTGTGACGCCCCGCTCGGGGTGGCCCGGCGTTTTGGAGCCCCATTGGCGAAATTGCTTGATGTCGTCCAGGCTGAGATCGTAGCCCGTCAAATAGAGCAGCGAATACAGCAGCATCGAGGCGTGGCCCGCGGAGAGGACAAATCGATCCCGGTCCTGCCAGTCGGGATTGTGCGGATTGTAGCGGAGAAACTTGGTGAACAGCGTATAGCCCATGGGCGCCATGCCGAGGGGCGCGCCGGGGTGCCCGGAGTTGGCCTTCTGCACGGCGTCGATGGAGAGCATCCGGATGGTGTTGATCATCTCTTGCTGCAGGCCGCGGCCGCTCTCGGTCGTCATTGGTGATTCTGTGGTCAAGGCGTCTCCTCTCGTGGCGGAGGGCCAATCAGCGCTCGGTAGAGCTGTTGCTGTCGCTCCATGGCGCTTCGGTAAATCCCGCCGTTGGTCGGATTCGGGGCATACTCTGTTCCAAGCGCTGGCCTGGTGTCGTCACGGTTAATCGAGCCGAGGGCCTCGAGGACCAGGAGCGCGGCGCCCCGACTCGTGGCCTCCGGGACCGCGGAGGCGTAGAGAGGCTCTGCCAGGACGTCGCTCATGATCTGCATCCAGGCGGGGGAATGAATGAGGCCCGCGCCGCTTCCGATGATGCCGCGAGGAGCGGGGATAACCTCTCTCAGCATGCCATAGATCAAGGCGAAGCGGTAGGCTATTGCCTCCAACGATGCCCGCAGCAGATCGATTCCCTCGGTATGAAACGTCATGCCGACGTACGCCGCTCGGGCCGTCGGGTTCCAATCCGGACTCCGCTCGCCCGCGAGGAAGGGCAAAATGGTGAGCCCGTGCGCATCCGGGCTCATGGCCGAGAGCGCCCGTTCCTGCGAGGCCACGGGACCGAGGCGCAAGAGACGTTCGAGCCAGGCAAAGAGATTGCCGCCGGCCGAGAGCGCTCCGCCCTGCACGAAACATGTGCGATCTACGTGGTAGGTCCAGAGATGGGGCGGGATCTTCACCTGCTCACTCGACCGCACAACGCGCAGGGCGCCCGAGGTTCCTACCATCGCAACCGGCCACTCCTCCGATATTCCCCCGCTCCCTACGTTGTTGCAGGCTCCGTCACCCAGCGCGAGGAACCAGGGAACCTTGGCCAGAGCGGGCCACTCGGCGGCGTAACTTGGCTGGAGCCCGCGCAGGGCATCGTCGTAATCGGTCAAGGTCGATAGCTGGTCCGTCTCAATCGGCAGCTCTTGTAACAGCTCCACGTCCCAGGTCGCCTCTTTCTGGTCGAGCAAGCCCGTCCCGGAGGCCATCGAGATCGACACGCGACGCTCGCCGAAGAGCCGCAAGTAGAGATACTCGCCGAAGGACATCCAATGCCTTGTCTTACGGGCCAGCTCAGGGTGTTCCCGATGCAGCCAGAGCAGTTTGGCCGGCCAGTAACTCGAGTGCAGACCGCAGCCCGTTCGATGGTGGATCGCCTTCTGATCGAGACGGCGCCGAAGCTCGATAGCAGCCTGCTTGCTGCGAGTATCCGCCCAGGTATAGATAGGAGTAACGGCCCGGCCGGCCGAGTCCACGCCGATCAAACTGTGCCAGAAGGTGTCGCAGGCCACCGCGGCGGGTGTACGTCCGTTTCTCGTGATCATTTCGAGCCCCGCGCTGATGACGTTCACCGCTTGCTCGAGCAGGAAGTCAGCATCGATGAAGGAACCCCCATCCGGCGTGGTGTGCGTCGAGTAGGGACGGTGAATCTCCCAACCGTCGATCATCCGGCCCCGGGAGTCGTACACCAGGATTCGTAACGACGAGCTGCCCGCGTCGAAAGCCATGACGAGCGGATCGAGCGAGTCGGCAGGCGCCACACTAGCT
>JBOGSL010000282.1:0-5467 GCA_050695395.1 Chloroflexota bacterium
GCTCGTAGGTGAGTACCAGGAGAACGAGGCTACCGATGATGAAAAACAATACCGGGCTGGCGAAGGGAAATGCCGGAATATTCGTCTCGCTTGCGAGAGCCGGATAGACGACCAGGAACAACGTGAAGAGAAATAGGACGATGACGACAACCGAGGCTACCTCCGAATAGGTAAAGGCCCACTCGCCGTGAGGTTTGGGAGTACTGGCCGAGAACCAGGTCATGAACAGGCTGATGACGGTTACGGCGCTGGCGATGAGTACTATCCAATCGCCCAGGGTTATGCCACGCAGATCGATGAATCCCCGCTGACGGGTACGTGCGCGCATCGTCTCCTCCTTCCCGAGTCCTTCGCCAGTTTACATAGAATCGCCGAAATGGCCAGTGCCCGGGCCAGTTTCAGACCCTATGGTAGGGTGAACTAGAGCGGCAATTTGCCGCATGGGACTCCGTGAGGCCGCAATGCTGAATTCGTACGCTCCCATCCTGATCCTCTCCTTGCTGGCCGGCGGCTTCGCCGCCATGAACGTGGTGCTTACCCTGTTCGCCGGCCCGTATCGTCCGACCGCCGAGAAGCTGGCTCCGTACGAATCCGGGATGACGGAGATCGAGCCGCCACGGAACCGTGTGCCCATCAAGTTCTACGTCGTAGCCATGCTCTTCCTGCTGTTCGATATCGAGGCGGTTTCGTTCTTCCCGTGGGCCGTCCTCCTGCGCCGGCTCCTGTTTCCGGGGTTCATCGAGATCTTCATCTTCGTCCTTGTGTTGCTGATTGGCTACATCTACATCTGGAAGAAGGGAGCGCTCGAGTGGGAGTAAACCGGCCCGATGTCATTGACACCGAGAACGTGCCCATCATCGAGCCCCGCTCGCTGCGACCCCCCGAAGAGACGTCTTACCAGCCGACCCACGGCGGCGGTATCTTTACTACAACCGTTGATCAGATGATCAACTGGTCGCGTGCCAGCGCGGTCTGGCCCGCGCTCTTTGGGTTGGCCTGCTGCGCCATCGAGATGATGGCGACCAGCGCGTCTCGCTGGGACCTGGCGCGCTTCGGCGCCGAGGTGTACCGCGCCTCCCCCCGCCAGGCCGATCTGATGATCGTGGCTGGCCGGCTGTCTACCAAGATGGCCCCGATACTCCGCCAGGTCTACGATCAGATGCCCGATCCCAAGTGGGTGATTAGCATGGGCGCCTGCGCCTCAACCGGTGGTGTCTTCAACAATTACGCCATCGTTCAGGGTGTCTACCAGATCGTGCCCGTCGATGTGTATGTCCCGGGCTGCCCGCCCAGTCCGGACATGCTGATGTACGGCTTCACCATGCTCCAGGACAAGATCAAGCGAGGCGTGCCGCCGGCGTCTGATCTCCGCTTCTCGGGCCGCGGAGTGTAAGGTGAAGCCCGACGAGGTGGCCGTCGAGCTGCAGCGACAGTTCGGCGAGACGATTCGTGATGTGCTGCGTTTTCGCGGCGAGGTAACCGCAGTGGTCGAGCGCGAGTCGATCGTCACGGTGTGCACCTTCCTGCGCGACGAGCTGACCTTCACATACTTGAGTGATATTTCCTGCGTCGACTGGCTTGACCGCAGCCCGCGCTTCGACGTTGTCTACCAGCTGACGTCGTTCGAACACTGGATCCGCTTCCGATTAAAGGTACTTACCGGGGCGGACGAGCGTGTTCCCACGGTTATTCCCATCTGGGGGGCTGCCAACTGGGCCGAGCGCGAAGTGTGGGATATGTTCGGTGTCGAGTTTGAAGGTCATCCCGATATGCGGCGGCTCTTGTTGCCCGAGGGTTGGATCGGCTTTCCCCTGCGCAAAGACTTTCCGCAGACGCAGATTGCACTGCCCCGGCCGAGGGCGGACAAGATCGTCGACTAGGATGAATCGATGGTAACGGGCGAAGCGCGAAGCGACACCATGCTCCTCAACATGGGGCCGCAGCATCCCTCCACGCACGGCGTCCTGCGGTTGCTCCTGGAGCTCGATGGCGAGACCGTCGTTCGCATGGTGCCCGATATCGGCTATCTCCACACGGGCATCGAGAAAAGTGGCGAACGGCTCAAATACCAGCAGGTCATTACCCTCACCGACCGGATGGGCTACCTGGACAACATGCTTGACGAACTCGCCTACGTGCTGGCGGTCGAAAAGCTTCTCGGCATTGACGTGCCGGAGCGGGTGAAGTGGATCCGCGTTCTACTCACCGAGCTCGAACGCATATCGAGCCACCTCATCTGGCTGGGCACCCACGCCCTCGACCTCGGCGCGATGAGCGTCTTTCTGTACTGCTTCCGAGAACGCGAGAAGATTCTGGATATCAAGGAGAACATCAGCGGTGTGCGGATGATGACCAGCTACATCCGCATTGGCGGCCTGCAGGCTGACCTCACTCCCGAGTTTGAGCCGATGGTCCGCGACTTCCTGAAGATCATGCCCTCGCGTATCGACGAATACGAAGAACTGCTCACGCGAAACGAGCTCTGGATAGAGCGCACCCGCGATGTCGGCGTTCTCGATCCGGAAGTCGCCATCAACCTGGGGTGTTCCGGGCCCACCCTGCGGGCGTCCGGCGTTCCGTACGACATTCGCAAGGTTATGCCCTACAGCGGTTACGAGAACTTCAAGTTCGACATGGTCGTCGCCGAGCACGGGGATGTCTACGACCGCTTTCAAGTGCGCGTCAAGGAGATGCGGGAGAGCTTGAAAATCGTCGAACAGGCTCTGGACGGCATGCCGGACGGGCCGTGGCGGATCGACGATCGCAAGGTGGTGCCTCCGCCGAAAGATGAACTCGTCAATAGCATGGAATCGCTCATCCACCACTTCAAGCTCTTCACCGAGGGTCTCAAACCGCCCGTAGGCGAGATCTACAACGCGATCGAGGGCGCCCGAGGCGAGATGGGGTTCTACGTGGTAAGCGACGGCACAGGCAAGCCGTACCGCTTCCATATGCGCGCTCCCTCGTTCTACAACCTGCAGGCATTGCCTACGATGTCCAAGGGCTATCTGGTCTCCGACATCATTGCCATCATCGGGAGCATCGATATTGTCCTGGGCGAGGTAGACCGATAAGTGAGCGCGCTCCATCGCGACGTAATCGACCGCATTCACGACATTGCCGCCCGGTACCCCGAGCCTCGCTCGGCATTGCTACCGGCGTTGCACGAGGCGCAAAACCAGATAGGCTGGTTGCCGCGTCATGCCATGGACGAGGTGGCCGATCTCCTCGGGTTGGATGCGGATCAGGTGGAGGAGGTCGCCAGCTTCTACACGATGTTCTACACCGAGCCGGTCGGCACGTACGTTCTCGAGATCTGCAAGACATTGCCCTGTTCCATCCTGGGCGCGGACGAGATGATCGACTACATCTCTCACAAGCTGGGCATCGCGCCGGGCGAGACGACGCCCGACGGCATGTTCACCCTCTTCCGCGTCGAGTGCCTGGCCGCATGCCACCGAGCCCCGGTCATGCAAGTGAATCATCGCTACTACCAGGACTTAACTCGCGAGAATGTCGATGCTTTGATCCAGGCCGCGCGGGACCTGCAGCTTGCCTCCGGCGCCGCTCCCGGTTTCGCCGTCCGAAAGGCGTGGTCGGAGGGGGTTGCGCAGTGAGTAAAAACACGAACCCAGCGACTCCCGACTCAAAACCTACCAACGCCAAGGACCTCATCCTCTTCGAGCACGTCGAGGTACCCGATATCAATCTGCTCGGCCCGTATGTCGAGCACGGCGGCTACCAGGCTCTCAAGAAAGCCGTAACCGACATGCAGCCCGCCGACGTCACCAAAGTGGTCTCGGACTCGGGCCTTGCCGGCCGTGGAGGGGCGGGCTTCCCTACGGGCCGCAAGTGGAGCTTCATTCCCAAGGGCATCCTGCCGACCTATCTGGTCATCAATGCGGACGAGAGCGAGCCGGGCGCCTTCAAGGATCGTGAGCTGATGGAGCGGGATCCCCATGAGCTTCTGGAAGGTGTCGCTATTTCGTCGTATGCGATCGGGTGTCAGACAGCCTTCATCTACATTCGCGGCGAGTACCTGTACATCGGCGAAATATTGGAGCAAGCCATTGCCGAGGCTCGGGCGGCGGGTTATCTGGGCGAGAATATCTTCGGCTCGGGGTACAACATCGAGATCGTGGTCCACCGCGGAGCGGGGGCGTACATATGCGGCGAAGAGAGCGCGATGCTCGATTCACTCGAGGGATACCGCGGCTTTCCCAGACTACGCCCTCCCTTCCCGGCCGTCAAGGGTTTGTATCAACAGCCGACCGTCATCAACAACGTGGAGACTATCTGCAACGTGCCGCACATCGTCGACCACGGTGCCGACTGGTTTCGTTCGTACGGCACCCAGGGCAGCCCGGGAACCAAGATTTGCTCGATCAGCGGGCCGGTCAAACGGCCCGGTAACTACGAGATGGAGATGGGCACGCCATTTCGCCTGCTGCTGGAGGAAAGGGCCGGCGGAATGTGCGACGGTAAGAAACTTAAAGCTTATATCCCGGGGGGAGCGTCGGCTCCCATGCTGCCGGGCAGCGAAGAGTTTCTCGACACTCCCATGTCCTACGAGGGATATAAGGCCGCCGGTTCATCCCTAGGGTCGGCCAGCTTCATCATCATCCCGGACGACGTGTGTATTATCGCCGCCCAGTTGCGTATCAGTCAGTTCTTTGCGCACGAGTCGTGCGGCAAGTGTATTCCGTGTCGAGAGGGCACGCCCTGGCTGACGAAGACGGTGGATCGCATCGAGCGGGGCGAGGGCCGGCAGGAAGATCTGCCGCTGCTTCTCGACATCTGCGACAACATGCTGGGCAAGAATTTCTGTGCCCTTGGCGACTTCGCCACATCCAACATCGTGGCCTCGATCAAGTACTTCTACGACGAATATGACGAGCACATCAGACAGCGCGCGTGTCCGTACCTGGGTCGCGCGGCGAATGTAGCCTAACGAATGGAGCAGCCGGTGGAGGAAATGGTATCGATCACCGTGGATGGCGAGCAGTTGACCGTTCCGAAGGACACACTGCTCTGGGAAGCCTGCAAGGCTCACGGCATCGATATTCCCATCTTCTGCTATCACACCAAGCTCGGACCGGTCGGGGCCTGTCGCACCTGCCTGGTTGAAGTAGAGGGGATGACCAAGGGGCCGATCACGGCCTGCTCGACGCCGGTTACGGACGGCATGGTCGTTCGCACCCGGAGCCCTCTCGTGGCCAAGGCGCAACGGGGCATCTTCGAGTTTTTGTTGCTCAATCACCCGCTCGATTGCCCCATCTGCGATCGTGCCGGTGAGTGTCCCCTACAAGACCAGACGTTTGCCTACGGACCCGGCACCACGCGCTACGTCGAGCCGAAGCGCCACCACGTGAAGCCGATTGTGCTCGGGCCGACCATCGCGCTCGATCGAGAGCGCTGCGTGCTGTGCTGGCGTTGCGTGCGCTTCTGTTCCGAGATCGCCGAGGAC
>JBOGSL010000283.1:0-9168 GCA_050695395.1 Chloroflexota bacterium
CCTCATTCGAGGGGGCAGCCCTTTTTTGTTCTGCTCTCTCCAGCATCTCTCTCAGAGGAGAGAAAAGAGGGGATGGTGCTCGGGGGGCTGCGCCCCCCAAACCCCCCACTTTCCTCCAGAGACTGGAGATCAGCCGATCTGCACCGCCTCCTCGCCGGACGGTTGCGATTGGCGACTGGCGCGGCGAGCGGATCGCGCTCTTCCCGTCCCGGGCCCGGGGTCAGTCCCGAATCTCGCGGAGCCGGCGTTGCCTACTCACCCACCTGCGCCCGGGAGGAGACGGCAGATGGCTGCGGCCAGATCGGCGACGTCGATCGACTCTGGATCGCTCATCGAAACAGTGATGGTATTGCCGGGAATGGGGACAGAGGATATGCGACGAGGCCGCCGGCAAGGAGGACGGGTGCACAGAGAGCCGGACCGACGAAGGCGGCCCAAGCCCATCGCGCCTCCCAGCCCGACGACACCGTGAGCAACGCGAGGAATCCAGGAATTGCGGTGAGCCAGAGGAGCGCGCCAATGGAGAAGATATCTACCAGGCCGTCTGACGCCAAACCTGCCGTCACGAAGCTTAGCAACGCGACTTGCGCTCCCCTCGGCCGGATTACGATGCTCAGCCAGGCCGCCAGCCCCACCGCGAGGATGTAAGAGAACTCGAACCCAGCGCGCGGCGGCAAGTCCAGAGGGACAGGCAAATGATACAGGTAGGCCGCAGCGATCGCCCACGCTGATGCAGCGGTGAGCGCCTGCAGGAGAACAGGCAAAGTCATGAGTACCCCGCCCCTGGGGCGCCGCAGGCCAATCAAGCCGGCGCCGCACGTCCTGTACCACGACGCTAGGGTCCGTACATTGAGTCGTGGTAAAGCGACAGCGCAAAGGAGCACGGTCCCCCGAGCGTGGGCTGCAGGTACTGCTGGTAGGAGCCGTCATTGAAACCTTCAATAGCGTTGGGGTCGTAGTGCGTGAACGTGGGGTCGATCTCAGTCGCGCCGGGGCAGAACGTGTCGTTGGCGAAATCGTTGTAACTGTCCTTCACATATTCGTTGCACGACGTCTCCGTGGGAGACCAGTCCCTCTGGACATACCATCCCGTCTGCCAGAGGTAGTATGGGTCCTCCGACGAGGACTGGTCGTGGATGCAACTGCCCGTGTACCACTTGATATAGGCGTAACTAGGGGTGACGGTGTAGCCGCCGGGATCGGTGTACTTCGCAAAGGCATGCGCATCATATCCGCCGCCGCCTCCACAGCAGAGCACATTGGGAGACGCGGCGCCAGGGCCGGACGACGTAAGCGTCTCGCGCTGCATCCGCATCTGGCAGCTGGTCGGGTTGTACGCCACTTCCTGCTCCGCCATTCCCCGCTCTCCTGGGTGCACGTTGCTCCACAGGGAGAACGTACAACTGCCGTCGGCGTTCTTCTGCCCTTGGGCTACGTAATTCAGATCGACGCGAGGCAGGCTCGGCAACTGAGTGAAGTCGTACCAGCCGCCTCCCGCCTCAACTACGCCCGAAGGCAGCGGAGAGGGGGGGCAGCGGTAGTAGAGGCCGGTACTAGCATTCCGGGCGAGACCAACAGAGCGGCGGTCGACAGAGTTTTGAGCATCCCTTCACCTCCGAAGGAGCCACAGAATCAACGCGCTAAAAGTCTGCGCGTCGTGCACATCCTATCGGCTCGGCTATGATCTGTCGACCTTGGGTCCATGCTCACTCTCGCGAGCATGTTTCTTCCCTTCGATCTTGCGAATCACCCACCGGATGGGATCGTAGTACTCGTCGACCACGCGCTCTTTCAGCGGGATGATGGCGTCGTCGGTGATCTTGATGTGCTCAGGGCACACCTCCTGGCAACACTTGGTGATATTGCAGGAGCCGATGCCCGCCTTATTCTTGATCGCCGGAACCCGATCCACCGTGTCCTTGGGATGCATCGCCAGATACTGATAGCGGACCATGTAGCGCGGGCCGAAGTACTCTCCCATCTCGTGATGGTTCCGCAACACGTGACACGTGTCCTGGCACAGCCAGCACTCGATGCAACGACGAGGCTCGTAGAGCCGGTCTACGTCTTCTTGCTGCATGGTCCAGGGAGCGGGATCGTCCGCCGGGGGGGTGAACGGCGTGATTCGCTTGTTGACCTCGTAGTTCCACGAGACGTTTGTCACCAGGTCTTTGATCACGGGGAAGGCACGCATCGGATGGACATGGATGTCCATTCCTACGTAGTCGTCGATGCGGGTCTTGCACATGAGCTTTGGAAACCCGTTGATCTCGGCGCTGCAGGAGCCACACTTCGCCGCTTTGCAGTTCCATCGGACGGCCAGGCTGCCATCCAGATAGGCCTGGATATAGTGCATGGCGTCAAGCACGACCATGCCGGTGACTGCCGGCACCAGGTACTTCTGCTCTTCTCCGCCGTTGTGGTCCCCTCGCCAGACGTCAAACGTCAGGTCAGCCATTACTTCGTCTCCACCAACAGCTCGGCAAGATCGGGTGGCATTGGTGGAATCGGTGATTGATCCACCTCCATGCCATGGTCCGTCTTACAGACGATGAAATTGACATTCTCGAGCTCCTTCTCAAGCTCCGGATAGTCTAGCCGCCAGTGCGCGCCGCGGCTCTCTTTCCGTTCGATCGCCGTTCGAAAAACCGCCTCCGCTATCGTAAGCATGAAGAGGTCATCGCGCGCCGTGTGCCAGGCGGGATTGAAGAGCCGGGAGCCGGGAGCGGACAGATTCTTGGCCCGCTGCTGGAGATCGAGAACTTTCTCCAGTCCCGTGCGAAGACCCTCACCTTCCCGGGCGATGCCGGCGTACTGCGACATCACGTCCTGCAGCTCCATGTGGAGCAAATACGGGTTTTCGCGACCGTCGTGTTGGAGAGGCCTGAGCAGCTGACAGCGCTCTTCCTCGATCTGGTGGTCATCGATTTTCGGCTGCCCTTGTTTCCTGGCCGCACTCTGTGCCGCCGCCGACCCGGCCCGGCGCCCGAAGACCAGTAGATCGCCCAGGGAATTGCCTCCCAGCCGATTCGCGCCATGAAGCCCGGCTGCCACTTCGCCCGCGGCGTACAGTCCCGGTATAGTTGTCGCGCCGGTTTCGGCCTCCACTCGGACGCCTCCCATCGCGTAGTGGACGGTGGGCGCTACCTCCATCGGACCTTTCGTGATGTCGACGTCCGCCAGCTTGAGAAACTGCTCGTACATAGACGGCAATTTTCGCTTCACGAACTCTGCCGGCTTGTGGCTGATATTCAAATAGGCGCCGCCGTGCTCGCTGCCGCGACCCGCCTGGACTTCCTTGTAGATCGAACGGGCCACAATATCCCGCGACGACAGCTCCATCTTCTTCGGGTCGTAATGCTCCATGAAGCGCTCGCCCTTGTTGTTGAAGAGCAGTCCGCCTTCGCCGCGCACCCCTTCCGTAACCAGCAGGCCGCGCACTCCCGGCGGCCACACCATGCCGGTGGGGTGAAACTGCACCATCTCGGTGTCCCTTAGCTCGGCTCCCGCCTCGTACGCCATCGCTATTCCGTCGCCGGTGCTTTCCCACGAGTTCGACGTGACCTTGTAGAGCCGTCCCCAGCCTCCGCTGGCCAGCACGATCGACTTCGCGCGGAAGAGGACCAGCCTTCCGTCCTCGCGCCAGTAGCCGAAGGCTCCCGCGATTCGATCGCCGTCCTTGAGTAGTCGGGTGAGCGTGCACTCCATGTACACCTCGACGCCGGAGTGGACTGCCTTATCCTGTACCGTTCTCAGCAGCTCGAGCCCGGTCCGGTCGCCGACGTGCGCCAGCCGCCGGTAGGTGTGTGCCCCGAAGGCCCGCTGCATGATCTTGCCCTCGGGCGACCGATCGAACACAGCGCCCCAGTTTTCGAGTTCGTAAACGCGATCGACCACCTCGTGGGCGAAGATCTGGACCATGTGCCAGTTATTGATCAGTTTGCCGCTGCGAACCGTGTCGGCGAAGTGAGTTTGCCAGCTATCAAGCTCATCGACGTTGGCTAGCGACGCAGCAATGCCGCCCTCGGCCATAACGGTGTGCGCCTTGCCCAGGAGCGATTTACACACCACTCCCACCGATGCGCCCTCCTCGGCCGCTGCGATTGCCGCACGGAGCCCGGCGCCCCCTGCGCCGATGATGAGTACGTCGTGATCGTGAACCTCGTAGTCTACGTTCACGTCAGCATCCGGTATGCGCACCGAAGCAGCCCGCGCCAAAGACGCCACCCGCCACCAAGCGGATGTATACATCGGTCAGAACTACCGAGACCAGGCTGAACCATGCGAATGTCCCGTGTCTGGGATTGATCTTGGTCACCCACGACCACATGCCGTGCCGAGCGCTGCCGCCCGCCATGCAGCTGTAGCAGTCGATACCCCCTCCCACGAAGTGCCGCAAAGCATGGCAGGAGAAGGTGTAGCCGCTGAGCAGTACGACGTTGAGCAGCATCAGAATCGAGCCGGCCCCGATGTACCAGCTGCCTCGGTACTGAAAGGCATTTACCGTGTCGTACCAGAGAAAGCCGAGCACGATGAGCGCGACGTATAGGAAATATCGGTGGGAGTTGTTAAGGATGAACGGAAATTTACGCTCGCCCGTATAGCGACCAAACTGGGGCTCGCCGAGGGCACACGATGGGGGATCCAGGAAGAACGAGCGGTAGTAGGCTTTGCGGTAGTAGTAGCAGGTGGCGCGGAAGGCCAATGGGGACCAGAAAACCCAAAGGGCGACGGAAAATGGCCACCAGGCAAACCGAATCAACGGGGAGTAGTAAGGCGAGCTGTACGGGCCCACCTGCCAATCGTGGCTGTTTCCGGCGAACACAATCGACCAGAACGAATAGAGGCCGAATGCCGTTAGAACCGCCGCCGTGAGCGCCGGCTGGACCCACCAGGTCTGGCGCCCGGGCATCGTGCGAGGCGCCGAATTCCGCACACTGCTCGCCTCGACTGTCATCTGTTTCCCCTCCCCTGGTTCGCTATCCTAGTCCGTCATGGATTGACCGCTTCCGTGCGCGCTGTGATCGGCGCCGCATGTCCGTTCCGCGACCCAAACTCCTCTCGGGCAGGACTCATCGGGTAGACCCCGATGAGCACCTCAGCGTCAAACTCGACCGAGTATTCCACGCCAATCTTTCCCTGCAGATAGAGCCGTTCAATGGACCGCGCCGGGCCTTCTGGAAGACCGATGAAGATCCTTCTCTCTCTCCCAACGTCTATAAACGTGCCCTCGACGTCATCCAGGCTGAAGCGCCGCCGTATCTCGGATATCGGAACGAACGACTTGTGACGGATAAACCAGAGCAGAGTGCTAGGACTCTGCCGCCTTTCTTTGGCCATGATTCCTCTCCAGAGGCCTCGCGCCGAACGCGGACCGATTGAGCAGTTACTGGCAGAGAACTTCCGGACCATCCCGGCTCCATAGCCGGCGCGCTTCCCGTGAGAAAACTTATCGCCCGCACTTCCCTCAGACAAAAGAGCAGGACGGCCGAAATTATCGTCACGAAAGCTCCCTACATGCGGTTCTAACCAACTATATAGCAAGCCTTTGGAGTGATCGGCGCTCCGCAGGCGCCATCTCGACGTCGTTTGGAGTCCGCGAGCGGAGTGTCTATCATGGTGCATGCATCACCGGATCCACAAGACCTGCGCCTGTTATAGCCAATCCGACACGAGTGCCCGCAGCTTGCCCTTGTGGTAGAAATCGCTCCGCGGAAGTTCGGCCGGCTGCGAGCAGCCGGCTTTTTTGTTGCTTAGGAGGCGACGGATGACAGATACCGCTACGAAGTTCGAAGAGAAGGTCAAGGGATACAGCCACCCGGACGTGCTGGTGAGTACCGAATGGGTGGCTGAACATCTGAACGATCCAAACGTTCGCATCGTGGAGGCAGATGAGGATGTGCTTCTCTACGAAGTCGGGCACGTACCCGGTGCCGTCAAGCTCGACTGGCATACCGAGTTGCAAGACCCGGTGGAACGCGATTTCGTCCATCGCGAAGCCTTTGCCAAGCTTATGGAAGAGAAGGGCATCAGCAACGACAGCACCGTGGTCTTCTACGGCGACAAGAGCAACTGGTACGCGACCTATACCTTCTGGCTCTTCAAGATCTACGGTCACCGGGACGCGCGTGTGATGGATGGCGGGCGGCTGAAGTGGGAGAAGGAAGGTCGCGAGTGGTCACGCCAGGCGGCTTCCCACGGTCAGGGTAAGTACTCGGCGCCCGAGCCTGACTACTCGATCCGAGCTTTCCGCGATCAAACCTACAAGCAGATGGAAGACAACAAGCCGCTCGTCGATGTTCGGTCTCCCGCCGAGTACAAGGGAGAGTTGCTTCACATGGTCGACTATCCGCAGGAAGGCGCACAGCGCGGCGGTCACATTCCCCACGCCGTCAACATTCCCTGGGGCAGCGCCGTGAATCCGGACGACGGAACTCTCAAATCTGCCGTCGAGCTCAAGACCATCTACCAGACCAACAATAATGTCTCGCCCAACCAGGAGGTTATCTCGTATTGCCGAATTGGCGAGCGCTCCTCGCACACCTGGTTCGTGCTCAAGTACCTGCTCGGCTACCCTAACGTTCGGAACTACGATGGCTCCTGGACGGAGTGTGGTAACTTGGTTGGAGCCCCGATCGAGAAGTGAAGGGAGTTGTGAGTTGTGAGTTGTGCGGTGTGAGTTATGAGTTGTGAGTAGCGAGTTGTGAGCCTTGAGATGCGGGTGCTCCGAATGGAACCTTAACTGACGCTCCTCACCGGCGACTCAAGGCTCACGACCCAAGGCTCACGACGCACGGCCAACGACTCACGACTCATACCTCATAACTCACGACTCGTAACTCATAACTCACAACTAACCCATGCTGAATCGCGAAGACTACATCGAGATCATCCTCGATTACCATGACAACCCCCGCAACAAGCAACGCCTCGATCCCTCTGATATCGAGGCGAGCGGCGGTAATCCGGGCTGCGGTGACATCGTGGTAATGTTTGCCCGGCTGGGCGACGATGGCCGGATCACCGAGGCTGCGTTCCAGGGCGAGGGCTGCACCATAAGCCAGGCCGCCGCATCGATGCTCACCGAGCAGTTGCCCGGCAAGACGCTTGAAGAGGTCCGACAGATGAACTTCGAGAACGTCATCGAGGAAATGGGGAAAGACGTCGTTTCCACCCGTACCCGATGCGCTACCCTCGCTCTCACCATCATGAAGAGCGCCAGCGAAGCCTACCAGAACGAGCGGCGAGCGAGCTAGCTCAAATCGAGCTCGAGATCGCGCGGTCTGGACGTGATGCGGTCGCGCAATCGTGAGTATCGCTTTGTGCCGGGATTACTGCGCACGGCGATAGCGAGGGCGCGAGGAGAGCCCGCCAGGACGCAGAGGAGCCGCGCGCGAGTGATGGCGGTGTAGAGGAGGTTTCGCTGAAGCATGACAAAGTGCATCGGCGACATCGGCATGACCACCGCCGGGAATTCACTCCCCTGACCTTTGTGAACCGATATGGCATACGCCAGAACAAGCTCCACGAGGTCAGCCTCGCGGTACTCCACCTTCAGCTTCGTTCCGGGTGCCGGAAACGCCACCGTGAGCGCCCGCTTGTCAAGATCGACATCGGTCACACGCCCAATATCGCCGTTAAAGACGTCTTTGTCGTAGTTGTTCTTGATCTGCATGACCTTGTCGCCCCGGCGAAAAACTCGGTCGCCCCGGCGAAGCTCTTTGTCGTTCCCGCCTGGGTTAAGCAAAGACTGAAGCTCGCGATTGAGGTTCGTGACGCCCAGTAAGCCGCCATGCATCGGCGATATGACCTGCACATCATCGATGCGGTCGAGGCCGAATCTCAAGGGAATCCGCTCCGACACGAGCTGCTTGATGCCGGCCAGCACTCGATCGGGCTCGTTGCTTCGAAGGAAGTAGAGGTCGTCGCCATCGTTACCGGCGATCTCCGGCACTTTGCCCTGATTGATGGCGTGGGCCGCGAGGACGATCTTGGAATTACGGGCCTGCCGAAAGAGGCTGGTAAGAGTTGTGGTCGGAACGCCTCCGCTGCTGATCAGGTCGTTGAGCACGCTTCCGGGTCCAACTGCCGGTAGCTGATCCGCGTCTCCGACGAATAAGAGATGGGCCTCGGGAGGCACGGCCTTGAGCAAGTGATAGCAGAGGATCGTGTCGAGCATAGAGACTTCATCCACGATCACGAAGTCTGTTTGGAGTGGATCCTCCACGTTCCGCGCGAAGGAGCCGTCGGAGGGTTGAAATTCGAGTAGCCGGTGGATGGTCGAGGCGGCGCGGCCCGTGGCTTCCGCTACTCGCTTGGCCGCGCGGCCCGTCGGCGCGCAAAGCACAAACTCTATCTCGCTCTCCTCCAGGGCCGTGATAATCGTGCGCAGAGTCGACGTCTTCCCGGTACCCGGGCCGCCGGTAAGAATGCTGAATTTCTCGACCAGCGATTCTTCGGCGGCGCGGAATTGCTCGGGAGCCAGCTCGATGCCCTGCTGTTCGGCAGCTCTCCGCATGGCTGCGCCGGCGTCAAACGCGCTGTCGAGGAGTATCACCGACGCCGTATCGCGCAATCTCGAGAGCAGCTGTGCGATGCCAGTCTCGGCCACATACATAGGCGCCAGATAGACGTCGTCGCCGTCCAGCCTTGCGACGTCGAGACGGGAAAGCTCCAGCAAGGCAACTTCAAGCACGGGCGGGGACGCGTCAAGCAGGTCGGCTCCGCGCGCCAGCAGCTCCTCCTTCGGAAGATAAACGTGGCCCTCGTCGGCGGCCTGCGAGAGGCAGTAGCGAAGACCTGCCAGGTATCGTGATAGAGACTTGGTCGAGACACCGAGGTGGCCGGCCAGCGCGTCGGCCGTCCGAAACCCGATGCCGTGCACATCATGAGCTAGCTGGTACGGGTCTTGTTCGATCGCGGCGACAGCCCGATGGCCATACGTATCGAAAAGCCGAGACGCGAGGCCCGTGCTTATGCCGTGCTGCTGCAGAAACATCATCAGGCTTCGAATCTCACGGCGCTCATCCCAGGAAGCCGTGATAACGTCGAGCCGCTTGCTGCTGATGCCCGCAACACTCGTCAGACGCTCCGGTTCTTCGTCCAGCACCTGCAAGGATTGGTCACCGAAGTGGTCAACGATGCGCGCTGCGGTCACCGGTCCTATGC
>JBOGSL010000284.1:0-2112 GCA_050695395.1 Chloroflexota bacterium
GTGTTGTAGCGCTGCCAGAGGTCCTTGTACGTTCGCCCCCAAGCGTGGTGGACGCCCATCGGCCCGTTGGCGGTGATAGGTCCGTCCAGGAAGCGGAATGTCTCCGACCGATCGCTATTGCGTTCGAGATATCGGGCCTCGATCTCGTTGCTATCCCAGAATTCCTGGACGTCGCGCTCCAGCGCCGGGACATCGAATGCCTTGGGCACTTCCTTGAACATGCTGCTCGCAAACTCCATAAAAAAACTCGCCCCGCAATGGGACGAGATACTCAATCTCGCGGTACCACCCACCTTAGCTTGACCGCTCACTCTGCGGGCACAGACTCATGCCCTGCCGGGGTAATGGGCGGCGCACCCATCTCCGCTTTGTAGGAGAAGCTCGGAAGTGATCTTCGGCGACATCGAACTTCCGGCTCCCACCGTCCCGGAATCGCTGAGGCCGAGTAATCGCCTACTCGTCTTCCTCAAAGCTACTACCTAATTGTGCCACGAGCGACGACATAGGCCAAGTTCCGGGCCATGTGCTCTCAACCACGAGCCGACTCCGCAGGGTCCAGATTTATCGGGAGCCTGCGGACAGGCCAGCGCCGGCGCGTCCGTCTCTGCCCTACCGTCGGAAGAGCGGTTCGATGAACACGTACATGTACCCGCCGCAAGCCCGGCCGCCCTCCGCGTCGTGGTCGTGCAGCAGATCGACCTCAATCAAGCGGGGGCGGCCCGTTTCGAGCACGTCCATGGCTTCGGCCCACACCTCGGCCTCGCCGCAGCCGCCCCCGACGGTGCCGGTAAGCTTACCGTCGGCCTTGATCAGCATGCGTGCCCCTACCTCACGGGGAGTAGAGCCGCGGGTGCGCACGATCGTCGCGATCGCCGCGGGGGTGCCTTCATCGATGGCACCAAGTATCTCGCCGTAAAGATCATCCGCCATGGTGAATCAATTGTGGCTCGCGGATGAGGAGCGCTTCCAGTACTCCGCCCGCTATCGCCAGTGATTTGTCCGACACGCGGTAGCAAAGGGTCTTGTCACCTCTGGGGTCGATGTCTCCGAGCTTCATGCCCGCCTCGACCGCCAGTCCGTCACGCGCCAGTCCGCGGAGAATGCCCGTTACCCCTGCTCGCACCGGCTTGTCACCGACCATTGCAACGAGCTCGTCCTTGACGACGGCATCGCCGATCTCGCGCGTAGCTCTGAGCCGCCCCGTGCCGGGCGATCGCAACACGCGGCTCGCGGTCTTTCCCGCCACGAGGCCGGGCTCGCCCGTATTCGGTTCGGCGGCGCCTCGCCAGATCACGCGCCCCAGATCCGGTCCCCGATTCGTCTCGATGACGGCGTGAACGTCGCGGCCTGCCTCGAATCCCGGGCCAAGCCCAAGAACTGTATGCGCCAGTTCCAGATTGATCCCGAGGTTGCGCTTGGCCAGCGTCGCATCGACCAGCACGGGAAGGTCGAGCCGCGAAACGACTTCGAGCGCCGGATCGACCATCAGGGGTATGTTGCTCTGCCCCTGGATGGTCACCGCTTCGTCGAGATCACCGGCAAGCACTGCCCTCGCGTCCTCGACCCGTGCCGTCCCGTCCCACGCGGCCTCGGCAAACGCAACCGTACGCCGAACTGCCAGAGGTCGCTTGCGTTCCAAGATCAGACAGCGAAATCCAGTTCGCCACAGACGCAGTGCGACCCCGGAGCCGAGATCGCCGCCTCCTCGGATGGCGACATCAAACACGAAGGCGTTCTCCCAACATCAAGGATGTAGCCTTGCCGCCGCGGCGGACGTTGACAATCTCCGCCATCACGGCCAGCGCAATTTCAGCCGGGGTTTGCGCACCGATGTCCAGTCCTACCGGTGCGTGGACTGCCTCCAATCGCTCCGCGGGATAGCCAGCGTCGCGCAGATGCGACATCACGGTTCGCACCCTCCGCCGGCTGCCGATCATCCCAATGTATGCCGCGGCTGTGCCCAGGGCGTGCTCGAGGCAGGCCTGATCATGCACATGGCCGCGGGTAACCAGCACGATGTAGCTGTCGGAGTCCGTCTCGATACCGGCAATCGTTTCTCGGTACGGCCCGAGCAGTATCTGGTCCGCCGAGGGAAAGCGCTCGGCGCTGGCA
>JBOGSL010000285.1:0-2917 GCA_050695395.1 Chloroflexota bacterium
TGCGCCGTCAGATCTCGGCCGCGGTAGCGAAGCAGAATCGGTTCCGGGAGGCTTCCCATCAACCAGAATACTACACAGCCTCCGCGTCAGACGCCAGCGAAATCTTTCAGATGGCTAAAGTGACACCATATAGAAGCTTTGGACTGCCCGCAAGAGCCTTAGCGAAGAAATCACCACCGATTACACACGTCGCCATGCTTCTTGCTACGGCCGGTACCACAACCGTCTCTATCCTGTGCTTCCCGAATTCAATCGTAAGTTTGTAAAGTGGAAACTCCCGCACCCCGCGCGGTGTCCATTCTCCGTAACGCTGACCCGACTCCTCTAGTTTCAAGAGTTCGATGAACTCCCCGCTCATTAACGTTGGACCACTCGCCAAATTAACGGACGCGGCAGCATTGATGCAAATTCCAGGAGCACCATGGAGTTTCACCCCTAGAAAGCCCGGATTTTCTTCCGACCTCTTTCCATGCTCAATATCGGCGAGTATTTGGGCTTCGCGCCGCCTTGTATCGTCCAGTTGACTTTCACAGTGAAAGTCAACTGGCACACTGCTCGTATGCTGTCGCGACCTAGTTCCCCACCGCTCGCTGTCGCAGTAAGTCTCGACACGAATGACTCGCATGGGTTCCGGATGGTGTCTGATGTCGTCACTCACCACCCGTGAAGTAATGCGTAGTCCATCAATGTCATAGATGTTTTTTACTTCGTAAGTCACCTTAAGCACCCCCGTTCTTCCGTCTCAGCGACAGCGCAGACCAGCGCGAGACTTTCTCGCCATCCTGTCACCCGACCGCCAGCGCCAATGTTGGCGCAGCTCCCGCAAACCGGTCAACACACCCACGCTTCTAGAACCCACGGGATTTCCCAGTCTCGAGCCGGGCGGCCTCGCCGGCCGTCGACCTGAGGTGACCCCCGCCTTTAGTACGGAACGCTGGCCAGGCGAGATCATTCCGCTGGAAATATCGGAACCCGTCCGAAAATTGGCGTCTTGCACGACGCCCGATCATAAGGCAGATTGTTAAAGAGCGCCCCCGCCGGCTGGGCGGCGCTGAGATCCGCGAACTCATCGGGCGTCGGCAGCACGAGACTTTTGTTGCGCGCGTTGCTGAGGACGTAGGTCAGATAGGTGAGTGGGTTGACTTTGTTGGCCTTGCATGACTCGACCAGCGAATAGTATATCGCCGCGGCGTGACCGGCCTTTTCAGATCCCACGAACAGGAATGCTCTTCTGCCAACGGCCACTGAGCGCATCAGACGCTCAGCATAATTGTTTGATGCGTCCAGATGCCCGGCCTCGGCGAACTTCGTCAATGCGGCCCAGTGCCTCAAGGCGTAGATCACCGCCTCTCCCAGGCTGTCCTTCGGGAGTACCGAGTGCACGGCATTGTCGAGCCAGGCCTTGAATCGGGCGAGCAGTGGGACGGTGCGTTCTTGACGTGCCTGCAGCCGCCCCTCATCGCTCAGGTCCTTGATCTGCCGCTCGATGCGGAAGAGCCCCCTTGTAGAACGCCACCGCCTCATGTGGTCGGCCTGGGCTCTTGAGTAGATCGGCCGCCTCCACGAAGCGTCGTCGCGCATGAACGTTGCACGCCACTTCCGTGATCTTCCCGTCGAGGTAGAGCGGATCGTAGCCGGGGTAGGCATCGGCCTGCAGGAAGCCGCGGTAATCCTTGAGGAAGGTCAGTGGCGCGTCCCGGGTCCGGGACTTGGAGAACGCGTAGACGATGAGCGGGGGTCCGTCGCGGTGATCCTTGGCGTAGACCCATAGCTTCGCCTCATAGGTCTTTCGCCGGGCCGGATCGTGGTTCTGCAGCGGCAGGGTCGTATCATCGGTGTACACGTGCCCGCTATCGAGCACTTTGTGGACCATCCGCCGGTGCAGTTCCCCCAGGAGGTCCGAACAGGTCACCAGCCACTCGGACATCAGGGTGTGCGAGAGATCGATCCCGAGACGGGCCAGCCGCCCGGCAATGCGGTACAGCGGCAAGCCGTCGGCGAACTTGCTCACGATCAGGTAGGCCAGGAGGCCATGCTCTTTGGGATCGGCGGCAATACCGGCGCTGGCGCCCGAACCACGGCCCCATGGCAGGACGGACAGGAATACTTGAGCCTCCGGGTCTCGTGCACTTCGAGCTTGGCGGGGACGTAGTGCAGTTGCTCGCTGGACTCGTGCCCAACCGAGCTCATCCGCTCCCCACAGCACGGGCAGGTCTTTTGCTCTTCCGGCACGTCGATCTGCTCGATGACCCGCGGCAGGTGCTTGAGAACCCGGACGGCGCGCCGGCGCTCGGCAGGCGCGGTGGCCGAGGCTGACTGCCTTTCCTCATCATCGCGCTGACCCGGCGGCACCTCGACCACGATGCTGGCGTCGGCAAAGAGCCCGAACTGATCGACGTCGACACCCTCGCGCTTCGGCCCGAACCGCCACTTCAGGAGCCGGTGCAGGTTCGCCTTCAAGGACTCGATCAGCTGCTGCTGCTCGCGCAGCATCAGCTGCAGCGTCGGCACATCGGAAGGCAGTGTGGCCGTGTTGTCCACGGAGATATTGTACCAAACACTCGCGTTCCGGAACGCATTTCCAACAGATATCTATTGGCTCAGGCGTGCGGTGCATGGAGCACAAAAGGCGGCAGCCGCCGGATGCGCGTGAAGTGGACGCCGTCGAGCAGCAACGCGAGCTCGTGCTCGCTCAGCTCGATCGAGACCGCATTGGGGCTCGGCCACTTGTATTTGCCCTTCTCGAGCCGTTTGTACCAGATCGCCAGTCCCGTGCGATCCCAGACGATCGCCTTCACGCGATCTGAGCGCTTTCCCCGGAACAAGAAAAGATCGCCCCCCAGCACATTGCCTCCCAGTGTCTCGGCGATGACGGCGCATAGGCCCGAGAAGCTTTTCCTCATGTCCACCGGCGCCA
>JBOGSL010000286.1:0-9308 GCA_050695395.1 Chloroflexota bacterium
TACTTGGCCGTGGATAATGCCGCGCCGACTCACAATTACCTGGCCTGGACGGACCACGTGCTCCGGACGCTTGCTGATTTGCAGCAGAGGGAGCACAGCGAGCACCGCGGCATCCTCGTGACAATGCACACACTTCGGGGGCCGCTTTTGGTTCCGGAAGCTGATCGGGACAAGGCTTTCGACGCGCTGGTAACGTCTGTGGTTGACTTCAAGTCCATGGGTCTGGCAAGCCCGGTCGCTGATGAGTCTCCCGAGTCGATTGTAATCACCCCCCGGGGGCTGGATGCAGCAGAGCGCGGCATACCTACGGCCCGCCATCTGGGTGCTACTGCGGCTGCCCTCACCGACGATGAACTACATGCGCTGCGCCTAATCCGCGATCTTTACGCGCAAAGAACCGCCAAGGACCTCTACCCGTCTCCCAATGATCTGATCCCCCTGGACCAGGTCCGAGAGCGATTGAGCGGATCGGGCACATTGCCACAAAACGGCCCCTTCGTGTGACGGATGAGGTCGTTGTGAAGCATATATCCGCATATTCACATGACGGCGGTAGTGCGCCGGATGCAGAAGATGCGCCGGCGCTCGACGACGTGTTTTTGTAGAGCCGGATGGAGGGGGTAGCAGCATCATCCTCGACAGACCCCGGGGGTGATGAGAAGAAGGTTTCCGGCCCAAACAGCGCTGCCACGCGTCGGCCGCCCTGTTTGATGACTGGGTCTTGGCCCCCTGCCCAATCTCTGCCTGGAGGTTACACCCTGGCCATTCCGCAGCCGCCCGCCAAAAACGTATCGGCATGGCCTCGGGCAGGCGTGCCTTCAGCGTCGCGAGACCGGCAGAAGCGATTGTGCCGGTCAGGCGGAGACCGGCCTTCGATTACGGCCCCCCGCTCACCTTGAAGTGATGCTTGCCCCCGCAGCGCGTGTGGCCGGCCAAGCCCGTCTCGCAGACGCGCAGCCAGCCCTTGCCAAGATGCTTGCCCGTCCAGAACTTCTTCGCGTAGCCGTTGGGGCCGGCCGCGGTGCGCAGCTGACGGCTGTGGCTCTTGCCGGGCAGCTTGAGGGTGATGGCGACGGCACTGTCGACGTTGGCGTGCCCATGCACCGACGCGTGGCTTCGCTCCGGCAGGCGGCGAGCCGCATTGACCGTTAGGCGCAGGGCCGGGCGGTACCCCGAGGCGGCGGCCAGGGCGCCGGCGTACACGCGGTAGCCCGCCGCGGTGGGGTGGATGTTGGGCGAGGTGATGTTGCTCTGGAG
The DNA here is from genome assembly GCA_050695395.1 of Chloroflexota bacterium. Classification (GTDB taxonomy): domain Bacteria; phylum Chloroflexota; class UBA5177; order UBA5177; family UBA5177; genus JBOGSL01. Next base: position 1,258 of record JBOGSL010000286.1, read on the forward strand.
CAGATACGTCAGCTCGAACGCGCCGCCCGGATGACGCCGAAACGCCGCGTCTACATCGACGTAGGCGGCACCATACTTCGGGGCCTCTTGCTTCATGATCCCGTTCAGAGCATCGATCGCATTTTGAGCCAGGGAGCCGAGCCCCTTGGGAAGCAGCATCGACGGTATGCCGGAAAGCGGATTGTACTGGCCCGCCACCAGAATCTCGGCGTTCGGATCGGCGGCGTGGAGCTGGGACAGCGTGGCATCAAGATCGGACCGATACGCCGTGAGGAGCCCGGGAATCTGCTGCGCGGCGGCGGGCAGATTGTGCTCCGCCTCGGGGAGCAGCTCAACCAGGTTATCGCCACCGATATCCAGCGAGATCGGGTTCACCTGCCCAGGGTGCGCCTTGATTAGCGCCAGCGCCTGCTGAAGCTGGGACTTTTCGCCGCGATGGACCATGGGATCGGCGCAGGTCGATGCGGCGCCGCTGCCGTTGACAAGGACGCAGGAATCCGCCCCGCTGATGCCCAGATTGTCGAGCCGTAGATTGGGGTTGAGCTGCCGCAGGAAGCGCGTCATCAAACAGACGTAGCCCGGCGCTCGATTCGAGATGCAGCCCGGATCGGCCGGGACGCCGTCCGCGCCGACGCCGGCGGCAAGTGAGTCGCCCAGCGCCAGGTAATAGTTGCCGGGCGTCGGGGCACTCTGTGTTGAGGCCGCAGCGGTCCGAAGCACCGCACCTGCCCCGAGAGCTGCAAGCAGAAGCGCTATGAGCGAAATGCGGGCCCTCGCGCCCGCCCGAATTCGCACGAATCTACCTGGCGCTCTCGCGACGCTCGGCGTCCTGCAGCACGTCATCGTCCTTGAGGCGCTCGAATGGGGTCCGGCACGCACGGCAGTAGTACTGCGCCGTGAGGAGCTGCTGGCCGAACATCGACATCAGCTCGGTCTCGGTTGAGTGGCAGAACGGGCAGGTAATGGAGGAAGCCTCGGTCATACCGGCGCCAGCCCAGCCTCTACCAGCAGCGGATTGACTCGCCCCGAGTAGGTTTGCCGCAGCTGGGCCGTGTCGCTGCTCAGTACGCCTTGCTCTACCAGGTCCGGCTGGGCCACTTCGAGCCAGGCATCCGTGCCAGGGGAAATGACTTGAAGCGAGGCTTCGAGCGCCGCGGACAGCGCCGCGCTTTCTCCCGAGAGGCGCCGCAACCAGCCGGCGCCATGCAGCCAGTGAAGCTGCTCCTCGGGAAGCATCCGGTTGGCGCGCTGCTGCAACGAGGCCAGGGAGGATTGGCCGGCCGCTTCGAGCACCACCGTGAGGGCAGTGTCGAAGAGGAAGTTGGCGGCTACGAAATCGGTCCAGCTCGAGAACGGCCGATCCAGGAACTGGACGTTGGTGAAGTGCGTGCGGGTTTCCGGCTCGTTCTCGGGCGAGACGCCGGCCAGCTCCTTCAGCACCGGATAGAGGCTGCGAGCGTGGCCGATCTCGTCCTGAGCCATGGCGGCGGCGGCCACCGCCGATTCGAGGGCGGGGGCCGAGGTGCACCACTCGGCATACCGCTGGCCCAGCCGGTATTTGTTGTCCGCCAGACCGGCGATGAGCTCGATCTGGGCATCGTGTCCGTTCATCACGTGCGCAGCACGCCCACGCCCGTATCACGCGGGTAGAGCACCATCTCCACCCAGCTGAACTCGTTGAAGATGGTGCGGGCGTAGACCTGGGCCAGCTCCGGCCCGTCGGCTGCCACGGTCCCCACCTGGTGCAGCGGCTCCTCGAACTTCCGGCGCGCAAAGACTTCCCACATGGTGGTCGCCTCGAAGCGGTGCTTCACAGCGATATCCCCCAGCTACGAAGCTGGAACTTTCCGTCATCGCTCAGCCGGTCCTTCGTCCAGATCGGCGACCAGACAATTTCGACCTGAACGGAGTTCACGCCCGGCTCGCGCAGCAGACATTCCCGCACGTCATCGACGATCATATCGATGGCCGGGCAACCCATGGCCGTGAAGGTGATCTGGACGTACGCGACTCCCTCCTCGAAGCGAAGATCCACGATCAGCCCCATATCCACGATGCTGATGGGCAGCTCCGGATCTTCCACCGCGTGCAGCGCCTCACGCAGACTCGCCGGCGTTGACCGAGTTTCTTCCTGGATGGTCATCAGGCCTGAGCGATCAGCCTTTCCAGTCCCCGCTTGCCTCGCTGGATGCGATCGATGTACTCGTCGTTCATCGGGCCGCGAGCCTTCCAGCGTACCAGCACCTCGTCCCACGAGATCGGACCATCCTCCAGCAGCCAGCGCTTGTTTTCCGAGTCGAAGCGAGCGGGGAAGGGGCAATCGATGATGTACCTGTTCTGCTCCTGGTCGAAATGGGCGGGAACGCTGAAGCCGAGATTCTCACACAGCGGAACGGCGGTAGCCATCCACGTCTGGCGGAGCTCGTCGTTGGATTGGCCCTTGAAGCCGAAATCCAGCTGCTCGGCGTGGCGCTTGAGATCGTCCGGGAGGCCGAACCACTCAATCGTCAGCAAGAACATCCAATCGATAGCCTTCTGGATGTCGTCACGGCCCTCGGAGCTTTGCGCAATCTTCCGCATCCAGTTCTCACCGTGGCGTAGGTGGAAGGTCTCCTCCTTGTCCACCTTGACCAACGCGCGCTTCCATGGACCGAACGTCGTGGTTTGATAGATGTCGCCCAGCAGGCAGAAGCCGGCCCGATCGTAGAAGGCGTTGGCCATCACCAGCTCGACCCAGCTGTCCAGCGGCACGTCGAATGCGTAGGGGTACTTGAACTTGCCGGGCTCGCGTTCGTAGATGATCTGCTCGGTATCGACACCGAGATCGCGCATCAGCCGGTAGGCGATGTGGGCGTGGCCCAACTCGTCCTGGATAATGGCCGTGGCCGAGCCGAAGGCGTTGAGGGTGGGCGCGTGTTTGCCGGCGTTGTAGTAGGCCGGAGCGCTGATCAGCTCGGTGTCTGCCGAGACGGTAAGGATGCGGATCATGCCCTGCTGGTAGGCTGGGCTCATCTGATCGACGCCTTCTATCAGCTTGCCGGAGCGAATGCGCTCGAGCACGTCGGCGTCGGATACGGTTGCCGCGGTTACCATCGGGATTCCTTGCGAACTGTTAGCTTTCAGCAGATTCTACATGCAGCAAAACGAACTGCGAGCCTCCCTGCCGACCACCATCATGATGGTCCGCCATGCCACGGTGCACAATCCGCGTGGCATCCTCTACGGCCGGCTACCTCACTTCGGTCTCAGCAAGGAGGGACGCGAGCAAGCCGCCCGAGTGGCGCGCTTTCTCGCCTCCCGGCCGGTGACGGCTATCTACGCCAGCCCGCTCCTTCGGGCTAGGCAAACGGCCGACATCGTGGCAGGTCTCCAGCCCGCTGCGGCCCGGCATTCCTCGTCGCTGCTCCTCGAATCCCGGACCAGCTACCAGGGGGAACCAAACTCGGTCCTCAAGAAGGGCTTTAGCTTCTACGAGCCGCGTCATGCCGAGGACGACGAATCGATGCAGGACATCTTCGATCGCATCAGCCGCTTCCTGCGCATCGCCGCCCGCCGCCACGCCGGGGAGACGATCGTCGCCGTCAGCCACGCCGATCCGATAACGGTGATGCGCGTCGGCCTGGAGGGCCGCTCCATGACATCGCACGATCTCCACGCCGTGCTCTACCCCGCGCGCGCCTCCGTGACCCAGCTCGTTCTCTTCCCCGACCAGCCGTTCACCATGAGCTACTTCAACGTGGCCGGTGTTCAAGAGGAGAAGCTGTAAGCGATCGGACCGAGATCGGGCGCGTCGCGATGAATCGGGAGCCTACTGGATGACGATGCGCTTGAAGCCTTCCGCATACTCGAGGCCGTGCTGTTCGCCGAGTTGATGGGCACGGTCCGGCACAAATGTGGCGACATCTCTCTCGCCTACCTGGCTCTGATGCGCCTGCAGCGCCTTCACCTTGAGGTCGATCGTGCCTGAGATGTCCACGAAGTAATCAGCTTCGGACGACCCGCTGACCCATAGCTCGGAGGTGACGTGCGGCTCGAGACCGCGAGCCAGCAGATCGGGGAAGGTGAGCCGGTCTCGCGCCGAGGGGTACACGGCGGCGAAGGTGGCCTCGCCAACCGCCAGATGATCCGGATGCTGCACGAAAAGGTTGCTCGCCAAATTGCGCTGCGGGCTCTGCGTGATAACCACGTCCGGCTTGAACTGCCGGATCGCCGCGCTGATGGCCTTTCGTACTTCGATGGTCGGCTCCAGAACCCCGTCTTCGAAGCTCAGAAACGCAACGTCTTTCACGCCCAAAACTCGTGCCGCGTCGCGTTGCTCCTTCTGGCGCGTCTCGATCATCTGGATGCTCGTAGCGTTTGGATCGGCGCTGCCCTTGCTGCCATCCGTCACCACCGCGTAGAAGACTTCCTTTCCCTCGCGCGCCATCTTCGCGGCCGTTCCCGAGCTGCCGAACTCCGCATCGTCCGGATGCGCCACCACCACCAACGCCCGCTTGATCTCATCCCATTCCATGTGCTGCTACCCCTCCCCACGGTCGCGCCCCGGAATAGGTATCATCGGGCGCGAGGATGCCGTGACATCAGATGGTAGCGTGACTTTGCAGGGACAGCCGGTGTCCGCCTCCCAGGTGGTGATGGCGCGACAGATGATGCCGAACGACGCCAATCCCTGGGGCGACGTCCACGGCGGAACAATCATGAAGATGGTGGACGAGGCGGCGGGCTCCGCGGCCACCCGACACGCCCGTTCGCGCGTCGCCACTGCCGCTATCGACTACATGAGCTTTCTCTCGCCGGTGCAGGTGGGAGATCTGGTTACGGTGCTCGCGTCCGTCAACGCGGTGGGCAATACCTCGATGGAGGTCGGCTGTCGGGTGGATACCGAGAATCTGATGACCGGTGAACGGCAGCACACCTCATCAGCGTACGTGGTGATGGTGGCGCTGGACGAGCACGGCAAGCCGATCAGGGTGGCGCCGGTGATCGCCGAGACGCCCGACCAGAAACGCCGTCAGGCCGCCGCCCAGATCCGTCGCGCCCAGCGAAAGATTCTCGAGGCGAAGATCAAGCAGAGCGACGAATCGCTCGGACCCGCTCCGGTATCCTCCGATCTGATTTCGACGTCCTCTCGCTGATGGACGCCACGGACCTTCGTCCGGCGGGCCCCGACTCCATCGTCATCATCGACTTTGGATCGCAGTACAGTCGCCTCATCGCCCGGCGTGTCCGCGAGTGCCAGGTCTACTGCGAAATCCTGCCGTACGATGCTTCCTGGGATCAGATCCGGGCCCTCGCGCCGCGGGGCATCATCCTCTCCGGCAGTCCGGCCAGCGCGTACGCCTCCGACGCTCCCCGATGTACCCCCGAGATTTTCCAGAGCGACCTGCCGCTGTTGGGCATCTGCTACGGGATGCAGCTGATGACGCTGGCCGCGGGCGGCCAGGTCGAGGCGTCGATCGAACGGGAATATGGCCCGGCTCAGATCGAGCTTCTGGAGCCGGACGGCATCTTCTCGGGCTTGCCGTCGCGGCTGGATGTCTGGATGAGCCATGGCGATCGAGTGACGGCAGTGCCCGACGCCTTCCGCCCTCTGGCTCGCAGCGAGAACTCGCCGCTGGCCGCTATGGCGCGAGGCAGCTGGATCGGTCTGCAGTTCCACCCCGAGGTCGCGCACACTGCGCTGGGCGGCCAGATTCTGGCAAACTTTGTCCGCGAAGTGTGCGGGTGCGATCCAGGCTGGACGCCCGAGGCGTTGGTATCTCAAAGCGTGGCCGCCATCAAGCAGCGCGTGGGCCAGGGTCGTGTTCTGTGCGCGCTGAGTGGCGGGGTGGACAGCGCGGTGACAGCGGCTCTGATCGCCGCGGCCATCGGCGACCGCCTGACCTGCGTCTTCGTGGATAACGGGCTGCTGAGGCGGGCCGAGGGGGAGCAGCTGGTTGAAGTGTTCAATCGGCACATTTCGGCCGAATTGGTGTGCGTCGACGCCGGCGACCGATTTCTGACGCGGCTGGCCGGCGTGGTCGATCCCGAGGAGAAGCGCCGTCGAATCGGAGCCGAATTTATCGCGGTTTTCGAGGAGAAAGCCGCCCAGCTGGGCGAGATCGAGTTTCTGGCACAGGGCACCCTCTACCCCGACGTCATCGAAAGCGCGGGACGCGGCACACTTTCATCCGCCGCTACGATCAAGACCCACCACAATGTCGGTGGCCTTCCCGAAAACCTTCCCTTTGGTCTCGTCGAGCCGCTACGGTACCTCTTCAAGGACGAGGTGCGCAACGTGGGGCGCGAGCTAGGCTTGCCGGATCACATGGTGCAGCGACAGCCCTTTCCGGGACCGGGTCTGGCGGTGCGCATTCTGGGCGAGGTTACCGTTGAGCGGCTGGAGACGGTGCGAGCGGCGGACGCGATCGTGCTCGAGGAGATTCGACATGCCGGTCTGTATGAGGCGCTATGGCAAGCCTTTGCCGTGCTCCTCCCGGTTCACAGCGTCGGAGTCATGGGCGACGATCGCACCTATGGCCACGTGATCGCAGTCCGCGCGGTGACCAGCGACGATGCCATGACGGCCGATTGGGCGCGTCTCCCAGGCGACCCGTTGGCCCGTATCTCCAACCGCATCGTCAACGAAATCCTCAGCGTGAACCGCGTGGTCTACGACATCACCTCCAAGCCGCCCGCCACGATCGAGTGGGAGTGATGTTCGAGAAGTACACCCGGCCCGAGATGGGCGCTATCTGGTCGCAGGAAAACAAATATCGGACGTGGCTTGCCGTTGAGGTCGCCGTGGCCGAGGCGTGGGCAGAGCAGGGCCGGGTCCCGGCCGGAGCTCTTCCCGATATCCGTGCGGCGAGCGTCGACGCGGCTCGGATCGCCCAGATCGAGGACGAAACACGTCACGACATGATCGCCTTCCTGCGCAACCTCGCCGAGCGAGTCGGCCCGTCGGCCCGCTGGATCCATCTCGGATTAACCAGCTCGGATGTGGTCGATTCCGGGCTGGCGTTGCAGCTGGTTGAGTCCATCGCCCTGCTGGAGCGCGATCTGGCCGCCCTGGGGGAAGTTCTGAAGGAGATGGCTCTGCGCTACCGCGACACAGTCATGATGGGCCGCACCCACAACGTGCACGCCGAGCCGATCACCTTTGGCTACAAGGTCGCGGTTTGGTACGCGGAAGTCGAGCGGCACCGGGCGCGCTTGCGAACGGTACGGCGATCGGTGGCTGTCGCCAAGATCGGCGGCGCGGTGGGCACCCACGTCGAGGTACCGCCTGAAGTAGAAGAACGGGCGGCGGGCATGCTCGGTCTGGAGCCGGAGCCGGCGGCGACCCAGGTGATTCCTCGGGATCGCCACGCCGAATATGTACTCGAGCTGGCTCTCCTGGCGTCGTCGCTGGACAAGATCGCGAGCGAGCTGCGTAATCTGCAGCACTCGGAGATCGGCGAGGTAGAAGAAGGCTTCGCCGCCGGCCAGCAGGGCTCCAGCGCCATGCCTCACAAACGCAACCCAATTCTCTCGGAGCGGATCAGCGGCCTGTCGCGAGTCATGCGCGGCTTCGCGGTGCCGGGCCTGGAGAACGTGGTGCTATGGCACGAGCGCGATATCAGCAACTCCTCGGTGGAGCGCATTGTCCTGCCCGATTCGTCTATTCTGGCCGATTACATGATCGACCTGCTGACGTCGGTGCTGCGCAATCTTCAAGTGAACGAGGATTGCATGAAGCAGAATGTCGCCGCGTCGCAGGGTTTGTATTTCTCGGAACGGGTTCTCACCGCGCTGATCGACGCGGGGCTGAGCCGGCCCGAAGCTTACGGGCTGGTCCAGTCGGCGGCGAATCGCACGCGCCAAACGAGAGAACCATTTCAGCAGGTGGTGCGTTCTGATTCGGCGATAGGCGAACGTCTGTCGCCGGTCACCCTTGACGAGACCTTTGACGAGCGCTCGTTTCTTCGCCACATCGACGCCGCCTACTACCGGCTCGGATTGCGCGCTACCTGAGAATCCATCGCGAGGCCGTCCGGCTAACTATCGGGCGGACGGCTCTGCTCATGAAG
>JBOGSL010000287.1:0-7489 GCA_050695395.1 Chloroflexota bacterium
ACGGGGGGCGCAGCCCCCCGAAAGATCCCTCCCTTTTCTGCTTGTTCCATCCTAGCGCCATGGGCGCTAGGATGGAAGGAACCCTCATGACCACACAAAGTCAAGACATCCTCTCGCAGGACGACACGTCCGCTCAAGCTCGCATGACCCAGTGGATGGCCCAGGCGCCCGCGGTCATCGCCATCTTGCAAGGCCCGGAGCATCGCTTCGTGCTGGCCAACGAGCAATATCGAGAGTTGGTCGGCAGGGAGGTGCTGGGCAAGACGCTGCTCGAGGCGCTCCCCGAGGTCGCCGGTCAGGGCTTCAACGAGCTGCTCGATCGCGTGTACGAAACCGGCGAGCCCTTTGTGGACAAGGAGACCTTCGCTCGGCTCGACCGCGGCTCCGGCCTCGAGGATATCTACTTCGACTTCGTCTACGCCCCCATTCGGGATGCCTGCGGACGCGTCGAGGCGGTCTTTGTTCATGCTATCGACGTAACCGACAAGGTTCAGGCCCGGAAGGCGCTGGAGCTGGAGGTGGCGGAGCGGGCCCAGGCCCAGACCCTGTTGAGCGGCGAACGGACCATTCTCGAAGCCATCGCGCGTGGCGAGAAGCTCGGGGACGTGCTCGAGGAGCTTTCCCACTTCATCGAACGGCAGGAGCCCGGCGCCCTCTGCTCGATCCTGCTGCTGGACGAAGGGGGCAGGCTGCGGCACGGAGCCGGCGCCAGCCTGCCCGATGCTTACAAGCGCGGCATCGACGGCATTGCCATAGGGGAGAGAGTGGGCTCATGCGGTACCGCGGCACATCGCGGCGAAATCGTGGTGGTGCAGGATATCGCGACCGATCCTCTCTGGGACGATTACCGCGGGCTTGCCCTCGATCACGGCTTGCGGGCCTGCTGGTCCAGCCCGATTCGTTCGGCAGGCGGCGAGGTCCTCGGAACATTTGCCCTCTATCATCGTGAGCCCCACCTACCGGCCGCCGGCGAACGCGAGCTGGTGAAGGTGCTCACCTACCTTGCCGGCATGGCCATCGAACGTCACCAGTACACCGCATCGCGCCGGAAGGCCACCCGTGCCTTGCGCGATGTGGCCGAGCACCTGCGTCTGGCGACGCAGGCCGCCGGGATGTTCAGCTGGGATATCGATCTCGCCACGGAGTCGCTGGAGTGGTCGCCCAACGCCGCCGAGGTGCTGGGCGCGCCGCTTCCCAAAACGCTGGGCGAGGCGTTCGGCATGATTCATCCGGAATATCAGCCAGGGGTGGCCGCGGTGTTCAGCCGGGCCATCGAATCGGGCGGCGACTTCGAAGTCGAGTACCAGCTCGTGGGTCGTTCCCGGCACGATGAGCTGTGGGTCAGCACCAGCGGGGTCGTTGTCGACGAGGGCGACGGCAGTCCGGCTCACGTCGTCGGGACGACGCGGAACATCAGCGCGCGCAAGCGGGACGAGGCCGAGTTGCAAGACGCTCTGGATCGCGCCAATGCCGCGGTACACGCGCGGGACGAGTTCCTGTCCATCGCCGCCCACGAGCTGCGCACTCCGGTGACCGTGGTGAAGGGCGTGACCCAGATGCTGCAACGTTCCATGCGCCGCGACCGCCTCGATCCCGAACGCCTGCGTGAGCATCTCAGAACCATCGACAAGACCAGCAACCGGCTGGTGATGTTGATCGACGATCTGCTGAACGTGAGCCGGCTGCAGAGCGGGCAGATGGAGCTGCATCCCGAGCCTCTGGATCTGGCGGATGTGGTCCGGGAGACGGCCCAGCGGTACGAGACGCAGCTCGGCCGGTCGCACACGCTTCTCGTCGACGTACCGGATCAGCCGGTGATCCTGCGTGCCGATGCGGCGCGGCTGGAGCAGATTTTGGGCAATCTCCTGGACAACGCCGTGAAGTACTCGCCGAGCGGGGGAGCGATTGAGCTGGCCCTGTGCGCGGATGACAACGGCGCTATCGTGGCCGTAACTGATCACGGGATCGGCCTACCCGAAGGGACCCGCGAGAGTATCTTCGAGCCCTTCGGCCGGGCCGCCAACGCCGTCGAAGCCGGTGTGCCCGGGATGGGCCTCGGCCTGCACGTCAGCCGCCGCGTGGCCCAGCTCCACGGCGGCACCCTCCGAGCTCACAGTCCCGGCCCCAACCACGGCACAACCGTCACCCTCCGGCTCCCCCGGCCATAGGTTCCCGATGTATCGGGATACGCTTGCCGGGACCCCGGCAAGACGTGGCATCGACGGCGGCCGGCGCACCACCGATCCGCTGAATCTGCCCGATTGCATGCGGAGCGGCGACGGGGTCCGTCGTAGGGTCCCGATGTATCGGGATACGTTTGCCGGCGTCCCGGCAAGACGTGGCCTCGCCCTCTGCAGGCGCAAACGTGATGTCGCGCCACGGCGTGTTCGTAGGTAAAGGCGCGCAGCGCCCTCCGTAGGCCGGCTAGCTCCTGCGCCGGCTCTCCGACGTGTGGAGCAATGGATTGTGCCGAGCGTGTTCGCTAGCTGAAGCGTGGGCGAGCGCGTGTGTATGCACGAGCTAGCGCGGTTGCTATCGGGCAGCCGGCGCGGGAACTGGTCGGCCTACGGCGGACGCTACGCTCCCAGCAGCCCACAACGCTGTCAATAATCCGTCAATGATCCTATTTACCCCCTTGCGGCGGGACCAAAAGCCTGATAGCATAGTGATCAGTGTCTACTACTGCCCCCATGGGCCAAAAAACAGAGGGAAGAGGTACATGAACGCAGCTCGGTACTGGAGAATAATCGCCGGAGTCGTGATGCTGGCCTGGATGGCCGCAGCATTCCCGGCCACCGGGAACACGGCCATCGCGGCCGGCACGATGTCGATTACCGGCGCGGGCAACTCCGCCATCTCGGGCGGAGGCGTCGTTAGCGGGCCTCCCGCCGGCGGCTATCAGCTGGCCACCATTTCCGATTCCGACAGCACGTCGTTGACGCCTGCGGACATCACCCTGAAGGTCGACTGGGGCGACAGCACGACCACCACCTGCCCGGCGAGCAACGGTGCCACTCAGTGCACAGCCTTCAGTGCTACGTCTCCCAATACCACAGATCTCAAGTTCGGCGCGTGCACGGGATATTCCGTCAACACGTGTACCGTTTTCGGCGACCACACGTACGCCAACCCCGGCCGCTACAAGGTGACGGTCACGGCCACCGATAACGACACCGGCGAGACCGTCTCGACCACCGACACGATCTACTATGGCGTGGTGGTCACGGGCAACTGCTCGGGGGTTTCCGCTAATTCGACCTGCACCTCGCAGAGCCAGTTCGTCGGTCCCTCCGGCACCGAGCCGTACAACGTGAACGGCAACGTCGCCTACCTCACGGACGGAGGACCCCTCACCTCCGGAAACTACAGCAACACCATCGACTGGGGCGACGGAAGCACACCGACCACGAACACCAACGTCCCCGCGAGCTGCGCCGCGGACGGCTGTTTTATTACCGGCTCCCACACGTATGGTGACTACTCGGCCAGCCCGTACAACATAACGGTGGTCGAGACGACGCCCAACGGCGGTACCGGCTCTTCCGGCACAACCGGCGCCAACGCGGACGGTACGAACAGCAACACGCCTCTTGCCATCACCGTCGCCGACGCTCCGCTGAACGAGGTCGCTCACAACGACGGCATCCAGGCCAGCCCCAACGTCACGACGACCGGCTCGAACACGTACCTTGGGACGTTCCACGACGGCGTGAATAACGCGGGCGACTGCGCCCCGAGCGATTACAACGTCACCGTGGACTGGGGCGACGGCTCGCCGACCGACACGTTTACCGGCACGCAGGTGGTGAGTTCCAGTACCACCAACCCGGGAACTTGCAACTTCGACATCAATGCGGACCACACCTACAAGACGGCCACGGGTAGTCCCTTCTACCCGCATGTGACCGTCACCGAGGCGAATAATCAGGCGAACGCGGTGGACTGGTATGACCAGGCCACCGTTGCCGCCTCCAGCGGTGATCTGACCTTCACCCCGGCAAGCGGCCCGCTCTTCGGCGGCGCCCTTGCCGCGCCGAACACGGTCACCCTGGGCACCTTCCAGGACCCGGATCAGGGCGGCACCGGTTCGTTGGGTAGCTCGGCCTACACCGCCAGCATCGCCTGGGGCGACAGCACTACCACCAACGGAACCATCACCTGCAACAACACCACGCTTCCCGGCACCTGCACGGTGACGGGATTGCACCAGTACGCGAAAGCCGGCCGGTATCAGCCGAAGGTCACCATCACCGATACGGCCGACGCCTCCGAGCCCGCCGCCAGCGGTAGCGACTACCTCTACTACGGCGTGGTTGTCACGAGCGACTGCAGCGGCCTGGATCCGACCTCCCAGTGTTTCAAGGACACGTTCCTGAGCGGCACAAAGCAAGAGGGACAGCGATTTGGGACTTCCCCTCTTCCCTCGAGCGATATCGTGGCCTTCGTCACAGATGGGGGGAGCTCGACCGCGTGCCCGTCGTCGGTCAGCGTAGACTGGGGGGGCCCCTATGCGGAGTACGGGTGGACTTTTACCTGCCTGAGTGGCGATGGGGGCGCAGTTAGCGGCTATGTCACCTACATCGAGCCGGGAACCAACAACGTCGTCACCAGCATGACCTACGGCACCGACGGCCAGGGCGACGACAGCGCCGACCCGCTCGTTCTCACCAGCACCGAAGCCTCGCTCGACGAGGTCTCGCACAACGACGCCATCGTCGGCACCACCGGCACCCCTCTTCCGGGTAACACCAATCTCGGCGTCTTTCACGACGAGATCAACAACAGCTACTGCCCGCTGACCAACTCGTCCAGCAAGCCGACCTACATCATCGACGTGGACTGGGGCGACACCAAGACCTCCAGCAACGATCCCACCGCCCCGGATTACTCCGGCTCAGTGGGCGTGTCCGCCTACAACGACGGCAACCAGTGTGACTTCGAGGTCACCGGCACGCACACGTACCAGAACCCCGGCACCTACACCATCCACGTCACCATCCAGGAGGGCCCCGACCCGCTGGTGATCACCGATACGGCCACGATTGGCTCGCCTGTTACCATGGGCGACCTGACCGTCACCGGCGGCTACACCATCCAGGACACCGAGGGGGCCGAGACGACGCAGGCGATCGGCTACATGAGCGATCCCGATGCGCCGCTTGCCAATATCACGCTCAACGCCAACGACGGTGCGATCACCTGGACGGCCAACTGCGCCACCGGGTGCACGACCGACAGTGGCACGGGCACCCTGTTCCTGGCCAAGACCGTGAACTGCAACAGCGCGCCCACCTCGGCTGCGAGCGCCTACGTTTGTCTGGACGCGACTTTCAACGAAGCCCGCACGTCGCCCATCACTTTGACCGTTAAGGACAGCGGCACCGGCGATACCGACACCACCGGCACCGAGCCCGCCGAGTCGGTCACCGTCAGCAGCGCGGCCGACGTCGTCGATGCCCAGCTGACTCCGGTGCAGCAGCACATCGATCTCAGCACGACGCCGCACGTTCAGCCCGGATCGCCGGCGCTGACCAGCACCACGCTGCTCGGCGTCTTCCACGATACCGACAACGGCAATGACTGCCAGGCGGCCGACTACACGGCCTCGCTCGACTGGGGCGATGGGACGCCGGCCGACACCACGCCCACCGACTTCACCATCACGCCGGCCGCCGGCACCTGCAATTTCGACGTCAACTACGTCGGTTCGGGTCACACCTACGCCAAGAGCGGAACCTACGCCCCGACCGTCACGGTCGTAGACGCCGACGAAGCCGCCGGCAACGCCAGCACCACGCTCACGGACAGCATCCAGATCGGCACCTCCGATCTGACCATCACGCCGAACGCCTGGACCAGCGGCGAGTACCAGCAGGAAGCCCACGTCCTGGCCCAGGTCACCGATCCGGACGGTCAGAGCGATCTCGCCGCCACGGTCTCGTGGGGCGACGGCAGCACCAACGACTCGTGCACCGCCACTAGCGGAGCCGGCGGCTGCTACCTGACAGGCAGCAACGCCGGTGCGACCCTCTGGTTCGGAAACTCCTCTTGCGCTATCAGCGCCACGGCCGCCGACAACACCTACCTCTGCGGCAGGCATCGATACAAAGAGGCCGGGAGCTACCCGATTTCGACCCAGATCACCGACACGGACGGCTCCGAAGTCGCCGGCCCGGTCTCCGACCAGGCTACGGTCAACGACCTGCCCCTGAATAAGCTCACCGACGGCAAGACGTTCACCGGCAACAGCGGCACGGCCGTCGCCGCCGGAGCGACCCTCGGCAGCTTCGTCGACACGGTGAACACCAGCGACGACTGCGCCACCGCGGGCGAGTATAACGTCTCGATCGACTGGGGCGACGGCAGCACCGTCGAGCCCGGTACCCTCACCGGAGCGGGTTGCACCTTTAACGTGATAGCCCCGGCCGGCGGCCACACTTACGCCAAGAACGGCACCTACCCGATCACCGTGACCGTCACCGACCCTGATAACATCTCGAACCCCCAGACGGTCACCCTGAACGACACCGCCCAGATCGGCGCGGCAAGCGACCTGACCCTGAACACGGATGGTATCTCCTGGACGCCGGTGGAGAGCAACAGCTACACCCACGCGGTGGCCAAGGTATCGGATCCGGACATGGGATCATCGCTGGATAGCGCGACGAGCGATCTGTCGTTCAACGTCACCTTCGACGACGGGACGGGCAGCCACACCTGCGCCGGAGCGACCTGCCAGGCCGGCAGCGCCCCGAACGGCGTGTGGCTCAGCCAGAACAAGACCTGCAACACCACGCCGGCTGCGATGCCCGCCAACACCACCACTGCCTGGCTCTGCGCGACGCATACGTTCACCGATCCGGGCAGCTACACCCTCACGGTGAACGTCACGGACGCGGATAGCGGCAGCTTGAGCGGCAACCTCGACGCGACCGTCAGCGATGCACCGCTGGTAAACATCGGTCACAACGATGCCATCGGCGGCCAGCCCGGTCAGCCGGTCACCATGACCACGATTCCCGCTCCGGGCACCGGCACGGGGGTGTACCTGGGAACCTTCCAGGACACGGTCGCTGCCAACGGCGGCTCGGACCCGGACTGCACCACGCCAACCAACTACAAGCTTTCCGTGGCGTGGGGCGACGGCACCTCCAGCACCACCGGCTTCGTGATTCAGCCGGCAAGCTCTACCACCAATCCGAGCGGCCTGCCCTGCACCTTCGACGTTTACAGCACCACCGGCCACACCTACACCACCAAGGGCTCCTACCAGCCGGTGCTGACCGTCACGGATCAGGACGTCGATAGCCACGGCAATGACGTGACGCCGCAGACCGTCCAGATCACCGATGCTGCCCAGGTGGGCAACACCGATCTGGTCGTCACCGGCGGCTACACCTACACCGCCGTCGAGGGCCAGGCGCCGTACGAGACGCTGGCGAATTTCTCCGACGCGGACTACACGGGCCCGAACTACACCATCACGGTC
>JBOGSL010000288.1:0-2863 GCA_050695395.1 Chloroflexota bacterium
GCAAAAGCGTCTCAGCGGCTACTGATTTGACGGGATAGGGCCGGCTCTGCTTGTCTACGCGCTCGAGGACGAGCGGAGCGACGAGTGAGCACGACGGCGGCGAGTGACGAGAGCGCACCCCGTGCGGCCGCAGGATCAGCCGCTATCCGGCGGATGCTCTCGGGCGTAGTCGTGGGGCAGGAGTGCGGTGGCGGTCCTGTTGGTGGCCGCGGCGAGCTTCGGCTAGACCCAGGTCAGATACGCCTCGGGATTGACGTCGAGGAGCGGCCCGGCGAGCACGTCCTGGCGGATCACGTTCACCGCCAACGCTCGTCCCTCGAACGACGGTCGCGCGTCGGGCACTCCGGGTCTGAGGATGACCCGCGTCTGCTCGCTCAGCCCGTTGTCTCCGAAATTCCAGTCGATCTCTGGATCAAGACCGGCACCTCTCCTGGTGAACTGCGCCCGCCATTACCCGCGGGAAGCCCATCGAGCCAGAGAGTCCCCGGGGTGACGCTTACTGTTGTCGCCAAATCCTAAACCGCCGTTGCACAGTACGAAGATGATCAGCGCGGTATCCTCGAGCGCGAACTACGGACGGCTCACCTGTTACGCAGGACGCCTACCCGACGCTTGCTACAGACGCGGCGCGCTATGGCTGAAACGGCATCGATTCGCACATACTTGCCAAGCGTCGGGGCACAGCCAACCGTGATACGTGCTGGCTCTACCTCATGTTAAACACTCATGAGCGCCCCGGAGCTTGCAGCCGAACTGGACAACGCGTTGTAGTCAACGGACGCGTGGCGACTCCGACTTGCCGCTGCTATAGTTATGTCAGTTACCCTATAGCTCCAAATCTTCCTCTTACACCAGGTTCAACTCGTGATGAGTGATCGTGCCCTTCCCCCGAAGGGGGATTCCATATCCCAGAACGATGAGTCAGCCGATGATGCGGTGATCGAGCAATGCATCGAGAAGCTGGGCGGGCTCGTCATGATCCTCGACCGGTACCCGCCAGGCGCCCTCGCGGTAGCGATAGGCACGTATCTCGAAGGTTTGCTCGGCGCGCTGTTCGATGAGGGCCAATGCACGGCCGAGGAGGTGCGCGAGCTCCTTCGCGAGATAGAGTACGGCGTGATCGCAGGACTCGCACCAGCGTAGCCCGGGTTCGTGTTTGATCGGACGCCGAACGGATCGAGAGCCGTAGCCGCATTCAGGTCGTCGGACTGGCCCCGAGCATGCGAGGAATGAGAAGACGCGCAGCACCCCGGCTCGGTTCGGATGACGGCATATGAGGCGTCGGCCTCGCTCACGGAGCTCGAGCGTCCAAATGCAAGGAATTGCCCCGCGCTCCAGGAGGACATCCGCTCGGATGTCCTCGATGATCGTGGCGATTTCGGCAACAAATCAACGCGTCTCGCCATAGGCGACGAACCTTTTGCCGTTCCGGATCGCACCGAATCGTCGCTGCAAATATTGCGGTCGCGCTTGAGTCGGTGAGATACTCATCCGTGCAGCCATCTCCTCGGAACTGCTCGCCAAACGCTCCACGAGCGCGACCAGCTCCACACCGTTGCCGGCCGCCAGGCGCGACTGCAGCCGCTCCGGAGCGGGCGCCCTGCCGCTGATGATTCATCCTTCTGATCGACATCGGGACCTGTTCGAGGCGCAAAAGGGCGAGGAGTTCTACCCCTTCAATATCACGCGGCTCTTGAGCTATAGTGCTGAAGTTCCGTCCCGAGTACGTCCTGCTGGGTGAAATCCTCAACGGCTGCACCAGCCTAGAGCTGGACGAGCTGTCAGTCGCTTCAGTGGACCCATCGCGGGCGGTCATTCTCGCGGAGATTTCCCCGAGTTGATACAAGCTCATCGATGGCAATCATCTACTCGCAAAGGCACGACTACAGGGTGTGCAGAGTATCCCCGCCTACCGAATCCCCTGTCCCGAGCACGTCGCCTTCCTGGCCTCTACCCGTGAAATGGAAGCCGGCGGGGTCGTGACCTGGAGCCAGGATCGTGGTACAGACTTGAGAGATGCCTGTCGCAACAAATCTCCATTTGGGCCATGCGGGAGGGGTGTACCCCGACGCGTTCTATATGCGTCGTGGTGAGCACCGGTTCGTCTCTACCTTGCATTCCCAGGGTGTCTGGCAACCTGGCGAACAACACCTGGCGCTCGCTTCCGGCTTGCTGCTGGCCGAAGTGGAACGCCGCTTACCGAGCGACAAGCTGATATCCCGGGTCTCTTTCGACGTGCTGGGCGTTATTCATTCCGGTGAGTTCAACGTCGAAGTAGAGGTCGTGCGCCAGGGTAAGTCCATAGAACTGGTGGAAGCCAGCATGCGGCACGGCAACCTTACCAGCATTCGTGCCCGCATCTGGCGTCTGGCGACCATGGACACGACGCGCGTGCAGGGCACCGAGTGGACGGCCTTGCCGCCGCCCGATGCCATGCGTCCGCTGGCGTTCTCGTCAATCTGGCACGGGGGTTTCATCGACTCGCTAGAGGTGCGTCAAGACATCCATGCCAGGCCGGGTCGCGGCCGTAGTTGGGTGCGCACACGCTGCCCGCTTGTGGAGGGAGAAACCGATCCTCCTGTCGCAGGTTTCCTGAAGGTGGTCGATACCGCAAACGGGCTGGTCGTTCGCAAACGCCCCGGCAGTGTGTTCTTCGCCAACGTCGACCTCACCGTGCACTTCCATCGCCACCCCGAAGCGGGATGGGTCGGCTTCGATACCCGCGTCAACTTCGGTCCAACCGGGCTCGGTGAGACGTTCTCCGTCATCAGCGACATCCACGGGCCGGTCGGCACCGCCGCCCAGAGCCTCACCGTGCGCGTCGGCGAGAATTGATCCGGAACCCTACAGGATGCGAGGGGGG
>JBOGSL010000289.1:0-4695 GCA_050695395.1 Chloroflexota bacterium
ACGGAACATCGCGCGTTCCCCCGAGGCCCGGATAGCGGAAGTCGACACACGGAAAGCCGCGTTCGTATCGCCTACGCCCGTTGCGCCGCCGCGCTCAACTTGATCGGCTTTGAACCGCTGCCCTGAACGGTTGACTCTATCGTGACTAGAGTCCATCTTGACGGTGCCCAGTGATCCACTTACAATACCGCTTAAAGTTCCTCAGGTCGCAGCCGTCGGTCCCAAGGTGAGCGGGCCGTAGGGCCGGACCGCGAAGGCGTGTTCGGTCGCGTGGTTCGCGGGGCCCAGCCGCGGGACATCCTGCCCAGTCCCTGGAGTTACGCTCGGGTCCGCTGGTTCTGCGCAGGACTAGCCGGGCCCAAGACGGCGTGAGCCGCCGCCTCGCTTCGCTCGCGGCACGGGGACAGAGCCCCGAGCTACGTCTGCCACAGCTTCCCTGGTGACGCCCTTCAGCCCGGTCCCGCCGTTCAGGCCTGGTCCCGCCCTACCGTACGATGGGGTGAGGGAGACCATGGCAACGGGGCGGGAGATCATTGCCGATACACAGCCGTTCTTCGAGTGGCTGGCTGGCTGGTACGATGCGCTCGAGCCGGCCGGGCTAGCGGATGTGCTTCCCCAGCCGGGCATGGGAGCGATCCTGGCGGCCGACCTCATTGTCGGCTTCTGCAGTGAGGGTCCACTCGCCAGTCCACGGATTCAGGCCATCGTACCGGCGACCGTCGACCTTCTCCGGAAAGCCCACGCGGCCGGGGTTACCCGTTTCGTCCTGGCTCAAGACACCCACGCTCCGAATACCCCGGAGTTCCAGGCTTATCCGCCCCATTGCTTGCGGGGAACTCGGGAGGCTGATATGGTACCGGAGCTGGCAAAGCTTCCCTTCGCGGATCACTTCACGATTATCGAGAAGAATTCGCTGAGCGTTGCTGTGGGCACGCGCTTTCACGACTGGCTGACCGCCAACGACGACATCACGGACTACGTCGTCACGGGCGACTGCACCGATCTCTGTACGTATCAAATGGCGATGTACGTGAGGTTGTGGGCGAACGCCTCGAATCGCCCCGACATCACGGTTTGGGTCGATGCCGCCGCGGTCGACACGTTCGACATTCCGGTGAGTGCGGCGGGGGACGCGGTTTTGCCGCATCCCGGCAATTTCAGCAACATGTACTTCCTGTACCACATGGCGCTCAACGGCATCAGGATCATTTCGGGGGTTCACTAGTTCTCTCGGACGCGCTACTATATGATCGTTCGCCGTGCGACGGCCGCGAGAGAAGGGGGAACATGGGATGATCCGGGCTGTGGTTCTGGCTGGGGCGGCGATACTGGTGTTCTCCCTGCCGGCTGAGGCTTCGAAGGCCAAGCCTCACCACAATCAGCACCACCACATTCAGAATCGGCGGCACTCCAATCGGTCGCGGCATCACCCCGGCGTGTTTCATATGGCGAAAGGCTGGCCAAAAGGGCTCTCCATTCCGCTGATCGGGGTGCATGCGCACGTGGAAGACATCGCGCTGAACGGGCCGACCGACTTGCACGCTCCCTTCAAGTGGGGTGATGTCGCCTGGTACGACAAAAGCGCGCGCCCGGGCGCCCTGGGTCATTCCTTCATTTTTGGGCATCTCGATTCGTACTGCTGCGCCGCCATCTTCTGGAAGCTCAAGGATCTCAAGCGTGGCGACATCATCAAGGTCTGGTACAAGAAGCGGGTGCTCAAGTTTCGAGTGCGCTGGCAGCATACCTATCCGAACACGGCGCTGCCGGTGAAGTTCATGTACGATCCGACGACCCAACACGGCCTGCTGCTGATTACCTGCGCCGGCGCCTTTCACACAGACGGCACCGGTTACGACCACAAGCTCTTCGTCTACGCCAGACTCATCCTGCCGAACGGGCGGCTCGGCTAGGACGTCGTCTCCGGACGATCCGGGATGACGAAGCGATACGAGTTGCCCTCCGGAATGGGCACGGGCATGACCGGCTGGAGATCCGCAAGAAGCACCGAATCGATGAGGTCATGGATCGTATCATACCGGGCCAGGCGTTCGAGATGCTTCTCGGTCGCAAACACCAGTGGAAACTCGCGCGCTCGGAAGCGGCGCAGCGCTTCTCCCGGGGCAATCCACATGCCGTGGGTGATTTCACCGTCGGCCACGATCGGCGTCTGTTCCGCCGGGAGCTCAGCCAGGTAGAAGCGCGTGTCGTAACGGCGAGGAAACACGTCGGGAGTTATCCAACGCGAGATGGGGTGCAGGTCCTCGAACCGGAAGCTGAGGTCTTCCAACTCGCCAAGCTGGGCAAGCGTCATCTCGCCCCGCGCCATAGCGTTGCGCCGTTCGGACAAACGGGCCGCGTCCCGCTCACCCAAGCGTCCTTCTTTGCGGCCGGCAAGCAGCACAGCGGCCTCCTCGAAAAGCTCGCGACAGGCAGCCGCGCGCGCGGCAAGCGCAATTGCCGGGCCTTCGGCCCGCACGTCGAGCCATTTCGGATCCACCGCATAGTTCGCCTGGCTCCGATCGGCGACATCAACCTTCCCTCCCGGAAAGACGTATACATCGGCGGCGAAATCGCTGGCGGCGGGACGGCGGACCATGAAACACTCCCAGGGATCGCCGTTGATGCCGGCTCGAGCGAGGATAACGGTGGCCGCGTCGACCGGCTCAACCACCGGCATCTGCACTCTCGAAAATCGCGCTCACTCCCTGCCCGACTCCTACGCACATCGTCGCCAGCCCGTATCTCGCGCCGCCGCTGCGCATCTCCCTTACCAACGTGGCCGCGAGCCTGGCCCCACTTGCGCCGAGCGGATGACCCAGCGCGATCGCGCCGCCCTTCGGGTTGACACGTTCGGCGTCCAGTCCAAGCTCTCGAATGCAGGCAAGCGACTGCGAGGCAAACGCCTCATTGAGCTCGATTACGTCGAGATCGGCCACTTCCACAGTTGTTCGAGCCAGGAGCTTGCGGGTCGCGGGAACCGGTCCCATCCCCATGTAGGCAGGGTCCACGCCCACGCTCGCCGCATCGACGAATCGCGCGAGCGGGCTCAGGCCGATGTCCCTGGCCCGCTGCTCGGACATCAGCAACAGGCCGGCCGCCCCGTCGCTGAGCTGTGACGAATTGCCGGCGGTGACCGTCCCGCCGGGTCGGAAGGCAGGTCGTAGTTCGCCGAGTCGCTGGAGTGAGGTGTTCTCGCGCGGGCCCTCGTCGACATCGACGACACTCGTGACGCCTTTTCCGGCCGGCACATCAACCGGAATGATCTCCTCGCTCAGCCGCCCCCGAGACGCGACGGCTCGCTGGTGGCTGCGCAGCGCGAATTCGTCCTGATCCTCTCGCGATATCTGATAGCGATCAGCCACGTTCTCAGCGGTCTCGCCCAGACTGACGGTGTTGTCGTGATTGTGGCGCGGGTTGACGAGTCGCCAGCCAAGCGTGGTATCGAACATGGTTTGCTGGCCGCGAGGAAAGGCTCGATCCGGCTTGGGCACAACGTAGGGAGCGCGGCTCATGCTCTCCACCCCGCCGGCGATGACCACGTCGGCAGCGCCAACCTGAATCTCCCGGGCAGCCGAAATAACCGCCTGCATGCCGGAAGCGCAAAGGCGATTCATCGTGGCGCCTGGGATCGAGTCGGGAAGTCCGGCTAGAAGCACCGCCATGCGGGCCACATTTCGATTGTCCTCTCCGGCTTGATTGGCCGCGCCGAGGAAAACATCGTCGATCAGCGTCGGATCGATGGAATTGCGGTCGACAAGCGAGCGCAACACGAGGGCGGCAAGATCATC
Organism: Chloroflexota bacterium; assembly: GCA_050695395.1. Classification (GTDB taxonomy): domain Bacteria; phylum Chloroflexota; class UBA5177; order UBA5177; family UBA5177; genus JBOGSL01. The sequence continues at coordinate 3,789 of JBOGSL010000289.1, forward strand.
AGGCCGGACATCTCGCAGGGCCCCGCCGTGCTTTCCGATCGGAGTGCGTATCGCATCGACGACGACGGCTTGCCGCAGGGACACTCGCTCAGAGCTTCCAGGGATTGATGGGGCGTTCGCTGGTGTTAACCGCGACGCTCTTGACCTCGGTGTACTGATGTAAGGTCTCGAATCCCCGCTCGCGGCCGATTCCCGATTGCTTGTGTCCCCCGAACGGCAAAGAGGGCATCGCCGTGACGAACGTGTTGATTCCCATCACGCCTGTCTGAACGGCCCCGGCGACTCGATGTGCGCGAGCTACGTTCTGCGTCCACACCGTGCCGGCCAGACCATACATGCTGTCGTTGGCGAGCGCCACGGCCTCGGCCTCATCCTTGAAGGGAATGGCCACCAGAACCGGGCCGAAGATTTCCTCCTGGGCAACGCGCATGTCGTTCGTCACGTCCCCCAGGATGGTGGGTTCAAGGAAATTCCCGGCGGCCAGAGAGGGATCGTCCGGCTTCCCACCCCCGGCTCGAAGCGAGGCACCCTCGTCCAGGCCGGAAGCGATGTAATCCTGGATGCCCGACATCTGGCCGCGTGAGATGATCGCCCCGACCTGGGTGCCGGGATCGAAAGGGTTGCCTACTCGAATCCGGCCTGCCTTCTCCGCCAGCCGGTCCACCACTTCTGGATAGACCGACTCTTGCACGAAAAGCCGAGACCGCGCCTCGCACGATTGGCCGGCGTTGTAAAAGATGGCGAACAGAGAGCCATTGATAGCGTCTTCGAGATTGGCATCCTCGAATATGATGTTCGGCGATTTACCGCCAAGCTCAAGTGTTACTCGCTTCATGGTGTCGGCCGCGAGACGCATGATTATGCGACCGGTTACGGTTTCTCCGGTAAATGCCACTTTGTTCACACC
>JBOGSL010000290.1:0-3186 GCA_050695395.1 Chloroflexota bacterium
AGCAGTAACGGGGCAATCGACGACGGCGTCCCCGACTGGTTATGGGTGCTTCCAAACCTTCCCCGAAGCGATCCATGCCGCGACGGGTGGCGCGGTGTCGCTGCCTCCGAATACAGCGCCGGCGCAGCTCACGCAGGCCATGCTTGACGTGCCGAGTACGAGCACAGTCATCGGCGAAGATTACATGGACTCCGGTTTCGGGGGGCAGAACCTGACCTGGTATGAAAGCTCTGACATCAACGGCTGCACCGACGGAAGTTACTACACAGCCGCGAGCATGCCGTCCGGCTGGAACGACGACGTCTCATCGGCAAGGAGCTTCGGAGGGTGTGCTACGTACAATCACTTCGAGAACGTGAATTTCGGCGGTTCGCGACTGACGTGCACGTACTCGTCGATGGGCGCCATGAATGACCAGACGTCATCGGAGAAGTGGTACCGCTAGTCGCGGAGTGTTTGCGCCCAGACGGACCCGCTCTAGTAGGGCGGCTCCGTCTAGGTACGCTCGCTAAGATTGGCACGCTTGGGGAGACCATCATAGCTAACGCACATGTGGATCAGGTGGCGCGCGGGCCGGCATCGATGGATGAGGCGCTACAGGTCAAAGCCGCGCAGGCCGATCCCGCCCAGTTTTCAGCGATCTACCTCCGCTACCGGGTTCCGATTTACCGCTACCTAAGGTCCCGAACGGCGAACGACGAAGATACCATTGACCTAACGCAGCAGGTGTTCTTGCGAGCCATCGAAGGCCTGCCGCGCTACCGCGATCGCGGTCTGCCATTCTCCGCCTGGCTGTTTCGGATCGCCCGAAACACCGCCGTGGACGCTCACCGGCGGGCTCGTCCCTCGGTGCCGTTGGACTTGGTCGTCGCGGAGCTAACTTCCGATGCGGACAAGGGGCCCGAGGCCTCCGCCTTGCGGAATGAAGCGCGAGCTAGGCTCGAAACGGCACTTTCCGGGCTTTCCCTTGATCAGCAGGAACTTCTGGTGCTGCGCTTCGGAGCTGAGTTGACAATGCGCGAGATTGCCCAGGTGGTTCACCGGACTGAGGGGGCTGTCAAGAAGCAGCTTGGGCGTGCGCTGCGCCTGATGAAGGAGCAATATGACTTATAGGCACGGATCTCCCGACCTTGCAGAACAGAACGTTGATAGCGCCACCGAGGCACTTATGGCCGACCTTAGCGCCGTGTACAAGGTGCCCGTGCCGATTGAGCGCCTCGACCAGGCGGTCCAGGCAACCGTTTTGCAAGAGTGTCGGAAAGGGGCGAAAGAAACAGGGTCTTCACGGCGGCTGCTCTCGCGCCTTAGCAGTATCGCCGCCGCCGGACTGGCAGTCACGGTGCTTGCGGCTGCTACATATCGAGTCCGGCCCTTAGTGGAGCAGGCGCTGAATCTCGACCCCCTGACGCGACCGCTGTCCTCCCAAGATCTTGGTGAGCACACGCAGATATCGCGCACTATCCACGGATTCACCGTGAGCATCAAGCGGCTCTATGCGAACAGCCATCTGGTGGTCATCGGATACGCAATCAGCGGCCGCCCCGGGCACGCCTACAATTCTCTTGCCCCATATGGTGATCTGCCCGGGATGCCGGCCCGAATGCCAATGCTAAGCGATCTACATGACCGGGAATTGGCAGGCGGGACGAACTCGTGGGCAACCGGTGTCGACGGGCGAACGGCTGCAGGCGTTCTGACGTATAAGGCGCATGGCGTGCAGGTTCACCATGGCGTTCTCGCCCTGAGGATGACGGTGCCGGCCATTTCCGCGGTTGAGCAGCTGCCCGACCGTCTTCGGTTCGATACGATTCCGGGCCCGTTTGTGTTCGACCTCCAGATCCATGTAAGCGGCGGAACACCGTAAGCCTGAGTAGCTTCTATTTGCCGCAGTCGAAACGTTTCCAGCCAGCGTGCGGTATAAGTCCTCGCCTTTTTCCACGTCGGGGATAGCTCTATCACTCCCGGATCAGCGCCATCCGCTTGAAAGTTGACACCCGCTGAAGTTCAGATAGGTGCGAGACAGTTGACAGAGGAATGAGGCAGCAATAGCAAAGGGACCCGACCGAGTGAGAGGATCAAGTGGTCACAAAACCAACGCACCGGAGGAGGTCCCCAATGGCGAAGTATACGCGGCATGGTCGTCCCACTGGCGTCCCGATGCACTACGGCTACATCGAGCCGAAACGGACCCGGCGCCAGCCGGTGTCGCCACGCGAGAGCCGCGAGGCGAGACTTCGTCTGCGGATCCTCGCCTATGCGGAGATCCACTCGGTTGCCGCCACCTGCCGGCACTTCGGCATCGCCCGCTCGACCTACTACCGCTGGAAACAGCGCTACATTCCCCAGCGACCTGCGACCCTTGACAACCGCTCCAGCCGCCCGCATGCTCCTCGCCGGCCCACCTGGACCACCCAGGAAGCCCTGGCGGTCCGTGATCTCCGGGCGCAGTTCCCCCGGATGGGCAAGGAGAAACTCGCTGTCCTCCTGCACGCGCAGGACCTCCACCTCTCCGTCTCGACGGTTGGCCGCATCCTCACCTACCTGCGTGCCACCAGCCAGCTCATCGAACCGGTTGCCCGAACCCCCTGGAAGACGTACACTCGGCATCCTCGTCCCTACGCCATCCGCAAGCCGAAAGACTACCCGGTCGATCTCCTCCAGTTCGACACCATGGACCTTCGTCCCCGTGCCGGCATGATCCGCAAACACTTCACGGCGGTTGATCTTGTCAGTCGCGTCTCGAGTGCTGCCACCCGCACGGCCGCCAGTGCCACTACCGCATGCGACTTCCTGGACCAACTCCAGCGGCAGTTCTCCGTGCCGATCAAGGCTATGCAGGTAGATGGAGGATCCGAATTCATGGCCGAGTTCGAGGCGACCTGTCGGGAACGAGGCATCCGGCTCTTCGTCCTCCCGCCCCGCTTCCAGCGGGCACCGACGGCGAAGCCGCTGGTCGCTGGCTGTGTCGAACGGACCAACCGCACCTATCGTCAGGAGTTCTATGAGTGCTACGACGGCCCCCTCGATCTCCCCACCCTCCAGATCGCCCTTGCCGACTTCCAACACACCTATAATCATGTCCGTCCCCATCAGGCACTCGGCTACCGGACCCCCGCGGCCGCTCTCGGTGCCTTCGCCAATGTGTAGCGCACGTACTGAACCAGAACATCATCTTGCGCCTTGCAC
>JBOGSL010000291.1:0-14186 GCA_050695395.1 Chloroflexota bacterium
TGCTCGGCCCGCTCACCAATCCGGCCGGCCCGCGCTTCCAGTTGGTCGGCGTCAGCAGCCCGGAGATGCTCGATCTCATTGCCGGCGCCCTGGTGAAACTCGGCGTCACTTCCGCTCTGGTGGTTCATGCCGACGACGGGGCCGACGAGATCAGTGTGAGCACGTCGACCCAGGCGCGAGAGATTCGAGATGGCCGCATCTGCCGACGCGAGCTGCAACCGGGCGACTTTGGCTTCGAGCCGGTAGATCCAGCCGGGCTGCGTGGCGGCGACGCCGCCGTCAACGCGCGCATCCTGGAGCAGGTGCTCGGCGGAGAGCCTGGAGCGGCGCGAAACGCGGTTGTCGCAAATGCGGCCGGCGCACTGTATGTGGCGGGGCGGGCCGTCTCTCTGCGCGAAGCGGCCTGCCTGGCGTCGCGGGCACTCGACGACGGCTCGGCGGCGGCGACGCTCCAACGTTTGAGGAGCGCAACACAGCAGCCGGCCCGAACGTGAGCACCCTCGCCGACATCGTCGATCACAAGCGCGAGGAGCTCTCACGCAAGAAACGAGAGCCTCTCGAGGCTCTCAGGGAGCGGGCGAACGCGGTGAAGCGACGACCGCTGAAGTACCGAAACCCCCTTTCCCTGATAGCGGAGGTCAAGCGCCTCTCTCCAAGTGCAGGTGATCTTGCGCCGGGTATCGACATCGTTCAGCGGGCGCTCGCCTACCAGCGAGGCGGAGCCTCCGCCATCTCGGTGCTGTGCGACCAGCGGTATTTCGGGGGCAGCCTGGAGGACCTGGCGGCGATCCGGCGGCGGGTAGAGCTCCCCGTCCTGTGCAAAGATTTCATCGTCGACCCGTATCAGGTGTGGGAGGCGGGCGCCTTCGGCGCCGACCTGCTGCTCTTGATCGTCGCTGCGTTGAACGATCGGGAACTCCGCCACCTTCACGATCTGGCTCAGGAGCTTGGCATGGTTCCGCTCGTTGAGGTGCACGATCAGCACGATCTCGCGCGGGCAATAGCGATGGACGCCCGGCTGATCGGCATCAACAATCGCAACCTGGATGACTTCTCGGTGGACCTGGTCACGACGGAATATCTCGCTCCCCTCGTCCCCGACGACACAATGATCGTGAGCGAGAGCGGCCTTGCGACTCCCGAGGACGTGCGGCGCGTGAGAAGCGCCGGCGCCCAGGTGGTACTGATTGGGGAGGCATTGATGCGCTCGTCGGACCCAGAGACGTTGATACGCGAGCTGCTGGCATGACGATGGTCAAGATTTGCGGCCTGTCGCGGGTCGAAGACGCTCAGGCGGCGATAGATGCGGGCGCCGATTTTCTGGGCTTCGTGTTTGCCCCGGCGCGGCGACAGGTCACCCCTCGCGTTGCGCGCGATCTCATTTGCGCGCTTTCGGGACGGTCGGGGGTCAAGACCGTCGGCGTGTTCGTCGATGAGCAGCCTGCGCGAATGAATGAGCTTGCCGACTTCTGCGATCTCGACCTGATACAGCTCGGTGCCGGAGAAATTCTGAGAGCGGGCCGCCTCGAGCGGCCCATCATGCGCGTCGTCGATGTCGAGCCGAGCGCCGACTCGGAGGTCCTGGCCGCGCGTATCGATGCGATCTCCGATGAGTACGTCGTGCTGGACACCGCCTCGCCGGGGGTTGGGGGTGGCACCGGCAAGACCTTCAATTGGTCGCTCGTTCCGGAATTGCGCCGCCCGGCATTTCTGGCCGGTGGACTCGATGCTACGAACGTCGCCTCGGCGATAGGCGCTGTTCATCCTGCCGGTGTTGACGTCAGCTCCGGGGTGGAGACCGCCGGCCACAAGGACCAGCGCAAGATCCGGGAGTTCATTCGCGCCGTGCGAGCCGCAGATGCTGAGAGAATCTAATCGAACCACCGACATCGACCGCGTTATAGAGCTGGACCTGACAGGTAGAACACAATGAGATCTGTCGAGCGGACCTCGACCATAGGAATCCGCTGATCGTGGCGTTTGCATCATCGGGGAGGACTTGATTTGGGCAGATCGAGCCTTGCATTTCTCAAACGTCTCGTCGTGTCGTGCGTACTTACCGCCGGCGTGACCTTCGCAGCGAGCGCGGGCGCGCTCGCCGGCGCCGCGACGAGCACGTACACGTTGACGGTCGTCGGACAATTTCACAACACGGGCCGTGGTGCGGTTGCCTTGAATGACCGGGGACATGTGACCAGCGAGGGCATCGGAAACGCGGCCTTCCTGTACAACGGATCGCTCCACTCCCTCGGAAAGCCGGCCGGCGCTGCCTGGTCGATCGGCGAGGGCATCTCGAATGGAGACGTAGTCTCGGCGACGGCGCAGGACACGAACGGTATCCGGAGGGCCTACGCCGTGACCTACACAAATGGCCGCGCTCATTGGACCCCACTACCCGGATTGGCAGGGTACACGTTATCGGAAGCGGACGCGATTACTCCCGACGGATCGTCTATCGTGGGTACGTTGTGCCGAACCGGCGACCGAGCTTGCTCCGGCGCGAAGAGGCCGTTACTCGCGGCCGTGTGGCGCCGGGCGGGCGGCGTGTGGCGACAGCCGATTCTCGTCCCGGGTGGAAAGAGCTCGGGTGGAGCAAGGGGAATCGCGATCGCCCGAGCTGGATCGGTAACCGTCGCCGCGGCCGGCAACATCGTCTGGCCGCTTCACGCGGGGTCGTTCCTCGCCCTCCGGACCCCGGGAAAAGATACTGTATCCGCTGTCGAGTCCATGGCTCACGCGCGCGGCAACACTTTCTTCGTGGCGGGCCAATCATCGAACCCGAACATCGGAAGCATAACTGAAGCCCTTCTGTGGACGGTGAGATGCACGCACGCCAGGTGCATCCAGACTGACCGACGAGTGTTGACTAACTACAGCGCGGCATTTGCGGTCAACAGCGCCGGCGTGGTGGCGGGCTACTCGCGCCCGAATGAAGACGGAGGCGGCTTTTACTTGATCTGGGAGGGAAATACCACGTCCCAGTTGCCCATCGAACCGTTCGGCATCAACAGTTCGGGTCAGCTAGCCGGTCTTGGCCAGAACCCCAAGACGTTCCGGATCGATCAGGTGGCCCTCCTCACGCCCAGCTCATCCTGAACGAGCTCGGGCGCGCTCTCGTGGCGCGCTCTCGTCCAGTAGTAGCGTTTTAGCCAGCGGCTGAGGCCGTCGAGCCCCGGATAGAGCACACGCTCGGTGATGTTGGCTTGATCGAGCTTATCGCGGACCTCCCATTTCAGCTCGGCGGGGATGATGACGCGCCGGTACATGTCGGGATGCAACTCGAGCCAGTGATGGAAGCTTTGCTGCGGATCAGTGAGCAGCGAAAAGAGCGCGTACTGGTTCACGATGCGGTCATCGAGCGACGGGGGCTCGAGAAAAACCGCCACGTTCGTTCGGGAGAGCTCATCAAATTCCTGGAGGCTCGAGGCCGCGCGAGTCAGTACGTCGGCGGTGAAGACGTAGGAGTCCGCTTCCTGCAGCAACCGTCTCAGCTCTTCCGGAAGAAGTCGATTGGTGCGCGCGAAATCAACCATCCAGATAACGCCGTCTCGATCGAAGAGATCGACGTCTTCGGTGGCGAAGTGCATGCCGACCAGGGGCGAATAGGACCAGTCCAGCAGCCGGGTGGGAAGGCCGTGGTGCTGCGCCAGCGCAAGCCAGTTCCAGACCGACCCACCACCCGGCGTCTGCTGCGCGTAGGCGTAGCGTTGGAAGGCCCGCAGTATGGCCCCCTCCACATCGCTCGAGTGCCCGCCCAGTCGAGACAGACTGGTGGTAAGGTCGAAGCGTGCATCCGCCATGCCGCGGAAGGCGAACGTCGAGCGAAACCGACCGAGTCGCTCCTGCCACGAGTTGGCATACAGGTGATCGTTGAGTTCGTTCCAGCTCGAGACACGAATGTCATCCACGCCAGAGTATAGGCGCGGGTCCAGGTCTCTCTGACACAATCGCCCGATGCTTTAGACGGTGGGCTCGGACTCCTTTTGCCCCTCGCGCAGCCGCGCTCCGTACTCTCGAGCGCGTTCTCGCAGGTACGGCAGGCTGTGCCTACGACAGTAGAAGCAGCCCTCCCAGACCTCGTGGGGCTCGCCCTGGTGAATATTTCCACGGCAGACCACGCATCGCGCGATCAGCGGTCCTTGGTCGCCATCTCGATCCATTGCCGCCCTCCGAGTTTTCACCAGTGTACAGCCTTGGATTCATGCCGCGCAGCAACCGGGGCCGGAGCCGTCAGAGCGATGTTTCATAATGCCAGCAGTCATGCAGATCGAACCAGGGGCCGTTGCCAATCTCACCCTTCGGCTGGTGGCGCAGAGGAGCCTGTCGGGGCAGGAGGGTGAGGTGGCGGCTCTGGTTGCCGGCGAGATGGGACGTCTTGGCTTCGACGTCGGGACGGACGCTCTGGGCAATATTATCGGATCGATGGGAAGCGGACACCCGATCGTTCTGGTGGATTCGCATCTCGACACGGTCGGAGTGAACGACCCGGAGGCCTGGACCTACGATCCAGCCGGACAGCGAGTCGGTAACCGCATTTACGGGCGCGGCTCGATGGACATGAAGGGGCCGCTCGCGGCTTCAATCCACGGGGTCGCGTCGCTCGCCGGCAACATGGAGCGCGGCACGGTGGTCGTCTCTGCCTCGGTGGCCGAGGAGATGATCGAGGGCGTAGCTCTGGAGGCGATTGCCGGGCGAGTGAGCCCGGATTTCGTGGTCATTTGCGAGCCGAGCTCATTGCGACTGGCCCGCGGGCAGCGCGGTCGGGCGGAGATCGTGATCGAGACGCGCGGCAGCGCCACCCACTCGTCCCGGCCGGAGCTCGGAGTGAATGCGGCCGAAGCAATGCTGGATGTCGCGAAAGAGCTTCGTCGCTTCCAACCGGCGGTTCACCCTGTTCTGGGGTCGGGTATTCTCGTGCTCACCGATATCTTGTCTCAGCCGTATCCCGCGAACTCTGTCGTCCCGAATACGTGCCTGGCGACCTACGATCGACGCACTCTCCCTGGCGAGACGGCAGACTCGGTTCTCGGGCCCATTCGCGAGGTCGTGGCCTCCGTCCTGGCATCGAGCAAGGCAAAGGGTGAAGCGCGCATGGCCGTCGATGACTTCGCCAGCTATAGCGGCGCGCGCATTCAGGCCACCAATTTCGCGCCGGCCTGGTTCTATGGTGATGACGCCGAGATCGTGCGTCGCTCGATCGCCGGCCTCACCGGGGCCCGGCTCGATGCCGTCCTCAGTCACTATGCCTTTGCCACGAACGGGAGCGGTACGGCAGGTCGCCTGGGCATTCCGACCATTGGATTCGGACCTGGCAACGAAGAGCTTGCCCACCGAAGCGACGAGCATATCGAGATAGCAGATCTGGCGGCCGCGGCCCGCGGCTATGCGGGCATCGTGAGAAGCCTGCTCGAGGCCTGATGGGCACCGTCACCTGGTCAAGCGTCCTCGGGGCCGACGGCACGGGGCAACGCGTTCCCGGGAAGATAACGCCGGCAGAGACGCAGGAGGGCCTCGTTGCCTATCACTACGATTACGCGCCGCACCTACTGCCGTCGGGTCCGTTCGTCGGCGGTATGTGGCGTTACCGAGGCCTTCTCCCCTTGACTGATGGTCCCGTCCGGTATCCGCTCCAGGTCGGCGGGACACCGCTCGTTGCCCCGTCGCGTATCGGGACCGAATTGGGGATTGATCGGTTGTGGATCAAAGACGAAACGCGCAGCCCGAGTGGATCGAACAAGGACCGGGCCACGGCGCTGGTGCTCGAACACGCCATGCGATCCGGAGCGATGACCGTAAGCGCGGCCTCGACCGGCAATGTCGCCGTATCTCTCAGCATCGGAGCAGCTGCCGCGGGAGTGGCAGCAGTGATCTTCGTCTCGGACACGGTGGACGAGGGCAAGTTGCGCTTGATGCTGGTCGCTGGGGCCGTGGTGGTCAAGGTCAAGGGCGGGTACGAAGCGGCCTTTGACTTGTCGCGTGTCGCCGCGCGGCACTTCGGATGGCTCGACCGCAACACCGGAGTCAACCCCGTGACGCTCGAAGGCAAGAAGACGGTAGCGTTTGAGATTTGGGAGCAGCTTAGCCGGCGACTCCCGGACGCGGTATTGGTTCCGGTAGGAGACGGCACAACCTATAGCGCGCTGGCGAAAGGATTCTGGGAGCTCGAGGCTTGCGGCGTAACGGACCGACTGCCAAGACTGATCGGCGTGCAGGCCGAGGGAGCTCAGCCAATCAAAGTGGCGTTCGAAACGCGAAGCGAGGCGGTGGCCGGCCCGTGCCGGACGCTAGCCGACGGCATTGCGGTGGGGCGGCCAATCAGCGGCGCCATGGCCATCCGAGCGGCGCAAGAGACCGCGGGCTCCTTCGTGGCTGTAACAGATGAGGCGCTGCTGAACTCAATCCAGTTGCTTGCGAGCAGGGCCGGCATCATCGCTGAGCCCGCCGCTGCGGCGGCCCACGCGGGCCTCGAGGCCGCGCTGGAACTGGGCCTCGTCCGGTCGGACGAGGAAATCGTCCTGCTCGTTACGGGCAGTGGACTGAAGACTCCCCAGTTTCTGCGCCCAAGCGGGAGGGTGCTCGCGGTTCCGAACAACCTCGCGGCTCTCGAGGCCGCTCTTCAGTCCGATTCCAATTTTTAGGCCGCTGTCGCCGTGGCCCGGACCGTGTAGGTGTTGCTGGCCCCGAAATGGTACTTATATGACTCGTCGCCGGACAGAAAGTCGAATACCGCGGCGCGCTCGTTGATGGCTTCTTGCATCGCCAGGGCCACCGCCGCGATGCCAGGGCTATGTGCCGAATGCTGGGGATCGAAACCGGAGTTGTAGAGTAACCAGCGATTGTTGTACACGAACGACATGGTGGCGGCTAGATCCAGACCATCGCGCCGAAACACCGAGAGTCGCAGGATGCCTTCATCGAGGAAGGCAGCCGAAAGCGAGCGGAAGAAGGCGCGCATCGGGGCCGTCATGAACCTTGCCTTGTCGTGTGCGCTGCGCTCGTGTAGGTCGAAGAAAATCGGCAGATCGCGCTCCAATTCTTCAGCGGTCTGAACCGTTCGCCAGCTCCACTCCGCGCCTTCTCGGGCACGTCGCAGCTTGCGTCGAATCTCATGGCGATGCTTCTTGTCGAGTGTCTCCAGATAGCCGTCCCACGTGCTGCAGAGAATCGCTACCGGGTCGACCTCATCGTCCTCGATCTGCAGCTGGATGCCCCGCGTTTCAATGACAGACTGGAGGGCAGCCAGCAACTGAGAGCCACGCGGCACATGGCGCAGTTCCAACTGCCGCCAGGGCAGGGTGTCCAATGCCACGCGCCACGCTTGCTCGAGGAGCTCAACGGCGTTTTCTCGCCCGGCCAGACCGTCCATGTAGTCCATGACCTCTGGATCACCCATAAGCCCAAGACGCGCTCCAGATGACGTCTCCGTGAGGTTGAGCGGAAGCAAAGCCTGAAGCGACGAATCTCGGAGCGTCAGCAATCGGTCGCCGGCAGAGCCGAAGTGCTCCAGCCACACGCGATACCAGGTGGGAGTGAGGAACACTCGGTTGTCGTAGCTGCGCGAAAGGAGTTCGTGCCACTCCGGAGCCAGCTGCCGTACATCTGTTCCCGCTAGAACCTCAGTGCGACATTCGGCGCAAGCCGGCATCCGTCCTCCGATCGCTAATCACTCCTCATGCTACACGTTGCTATGCTGGAAAGAGGCCGCGGTACAAGCGGTTGGAGGGATGCATCGTGGCAGTGCTTACCTTGCGTCAGGCGGTGGCGAGCAGGCCGGAAACGCAGTGGACCGACGCCAACGGCGAGCTGTGGACCACCGACGAGGTCTTGAATCAGTGGAAAAAAGAGCAGCTTGACGAGGTCGTCGTGTGGTCGGAGGGACCGGCCGGAGCGCCGGAGTTGAAGATCGTCGACGTCAACGGGCGCGTGAGTGAACAGCCCATTCTCACCATGGAGCCGCCGTCGGGCGCGGATATTCCCTCCGAACCGGCGGTTCAAATCGAAGAGTAGAATCCGGACTTGAGCCTGCGGGCGCCACGCGCTAGTCTGGGATAGGCATGTCCGCTCTCGTCGAAATTCTTTTGATTTTGGTCGTCATCAAGTTCCTGATCTCGGCCGGGGTGCTCCTCTGGATCTTCCGCCCCGATCCTCGGGAGCTCTTCAAGCGCGAGCCGGAGCCCACCGAGCCCGCTTGCCTGTACTGTCAGTCGAAGTACACGCACGCCGTGGGTGAGGCGGAGCCGCGCTGGGAAGAAGACGTTCTGGTTCTGGTCACCACCTATGAGTGCGAGCATTGCCGCATGCCCTTCTGGCATGTCGAGCGGGTGCCCGCCGGAGTTCCGACCCGCTAGCCTCGCCCCTGCTCGCCTACCAGTCGATCCGCGATCTCCCAGGCGCCTTCGATGTCGCCTGACGCCAGGCGCCCCTCGATTACCTCCTCGCGCAGCGCGTCTTTCAGCTCCCCGACGCCGGGGCCGGGTGCGAGCCCGTAGCGATCCATAAGCTGCTTTCCGGTCAGGGGGCTGCGCAGCATCTCTTTTGGCTCAGTGGAAACCGCCCCAATCCTCTCCTCGAGCTGATCGTAGCGATGCGCGAACTGTCCGGGCCCCTCGAGCGCGTGCGCCGCGGCGTCGGCGCGCGCCAGGATCAGCGCCGCCTGCAGGTGATCGCCCAGGCGGAGCATCAGTCGCCGAACGGCCCCATCCGACCAGGTTGGCGTATAGGCATGCAGCTGCATGTGGGTGCCGACGAGCAGTTGGGCCGTCTCGACAAGACGCGACGGATGGCGTAGACTGCGCAGCATCTCGCCGGCCATCTCCGCTCCGCGCTCCTCATGGTGGAAGAAGCGCGGCCGTCCATCGGGCTCGAAGGTACGGGTCGAGGGTTTGGCGATGTCGTGGAGGAGTGCGGCCCAGAGCAGGGCCAGCTGTTCATCTTCGACCTTCCCGACCTCGACTCGCCGCACTCGTCCGGCCACGCCGTTCACTGCTTTCATGGTGTGCTCCCAGAGAGACAGCGGATGACGGGGGCCATGATCAGGCATCAGGGTCAACTCCAGGAGGGTCGGAGCGGCGTACTGGAGCAGCCCGCTGTCTCTGAGCAGTTCAAAGGCTTGAGCGCGAGCGGGAGAGATCAACATTTCGTTGAGCTCATCGCGGATGCGCTCTTTCGAGATGGTGGGCAGTTGCGACGCGATCGACTTCGTGGCGTCCCAGGTGTCGGATTCGATGGTGAATCCGAGTGTCGAGGCGAAACGTACCCCTCGCAGCAGCCGCAGCGGATCCTCTCGAAACCGCTCGGCGGGGTTCCCGACAGCTCGAAGTATCCTACCGAGCAGATCCTGTTGCGCCCCCAAAAGACCGATCATTTCGCGGGTCACTGTGTTCCGCGCCATCGCATTGACGGTGAAGTCTCGCCGCTCCAGATCTTCCGCGAGCGACTCGCCAAACTTCACCTCCGGCTTCCGCGAGCCGGCCCTGTAGTTCTCCCCTCGATATGTGGTGATCTCGACGCGGAAGGGGCCGATCATCTCCCCGATGGTGCCGAACCGCTCGCCCACGCGGTAAGGCCTGCCACGATCAAGGCTTTCCAGGATGGCAAGCGTTTGGTCGGGCGGGGCAGAAGTAGCGTAATCCAGGTCAAAGGTGGCGACACCAAGTAGCTCGTCGCGAAGTGCTCCGCCCACTAGATAAAGGTCATGGCCGGCAGCTTGAAACGCAACGGCCAGTTGCCGCTCTATTTGATCTCTGCTGGGCGTTGTCAGCGCTGTCATAGCCATGCTCATTGTGAGCGCACTTTCGGTCCTACACGGTAATTCACCGTTTATAATCAATCCGCAAAGGAAATGGCTGGAAAGGCAAGCCATGAAGTGCCCTTTCTGCGGCTTCGGCGATTCCCGGGTGGTCGATTCTCGCGAGGCCGAAGCCGGGGAGAGCATCCGTCGTCGCCGGGAGTGTCCGGACTGCGGACAGCGATTCAGTACCTACGAGCGGCTGGCGCTTAATCTCCAGGTCATCAAGCGGGACGGACGTCGGGAAGATTTCGATCGGCAGAAGCTCGTCGACAACATGTGGAAGGCTTGCGAAAAGCGGGGCCTGTCGGTCGAGAGTATCGAGACCATCGCGGGCGAGATCGAGCAGCAGGTGCACCGCCAGGGCCAGGCGGAGATTTCGAGTACAACAGTGGGCGAGTACGTGATGGAGCGGCTGCGCGAACTGGACCATATCGCCTATATTCGCTTCGCCAGCGTCTACAAGGCCTTCGCCTCCCTGGAAGATGTGCGACAGGAAATGGAGAACCTGGCGGAGCCCTCCAGTGCGAGGTCACGCTGATCCAGCTTCTCCAGTTCACGCTACTCGACGGAGTGAGCCATGCTGTTAGCACTCGGCACGGCGGTCTGAGCCGGGCTCCGTACAGCACTCTAAACCTCGGCTACAGCACGGGTGACGATGTTGAGACCGTTCTCGCCAACCGAGAGACATTCCTTCGAAGCGTGGGCGGATCGCGGCTATCCACGGGGCGGCTTACCCACGGGCGAGACGTCGCAGTGTTTGAGGGAGACGGGCGTGGGTTCGATTCGACGTTTGCCGCCGACGCCGCTATCAGCAACGTTCCGGACCGGCATCTCCTCGTTACCTGCGCTGATTGCGTGCCAATTGCCCTCGCGGACACGAAACTGGGAGTGGTGGGGCTGGCGCACGCCGGCTGGCGGGGAACGGCGCTGGGAATAGGCCCAGCCGTGGTGAAAGCGTTGAGGCAGGCCTTTGGGTCTGACCCGGCCGATCTGGTTGCAGGCATTGGACCGGGCATAGGAGCCTGTTGCTACCGAGTGGGGACGGAGGTAATCGAAAGCTTCCGTGACAACGGATATCAAGCTGTCTGTAGTGAGAGAGACGGGGGGTGCTACCTGGACTTGCAGTCCACCAATCGCCTGCAACTCATACAAGCAGGCTTGCGCTCAGGCGGCATCGAGACAATCGACGTTTGCACCAGCTGTCACACCGAGGACTTCTATTCGCACCGCGCCGAGGGCCGCGCCACCGGCCGCTTCGGGCTCTGCATCTCCGCGTGACCGTCGCAAGCCGGCTGCAGGAAGCGCGGTCGCGTGTCGACGAGGCGGCCCAGGCGGCCGGCCATCTCGTCACGTTGGTAGCGGTTACCAAAACCGTGCCGCTGGAAGAAATCCGCCGAGCGTACGAGGCGGGCCAACGGGTCTTCGGAGAGAACCGGGTGCAGGAAGGGGCGGCAAAGGCAGCAGCTCTGGCCGGCGAGCAGCCGGGAGCCGAGTGGCACCTCATCGGCCACCTGCAATCGAACAAGGCGAGGCGAGCCGTAGAGGTATTCACCACGATCAGCTCGGTGGACAGTGAGCGACTGGCGCAAAAGCTCAACGATCAGGCAGAGCTGGTAGCTCGCACCCTCCCGGTTCTCCTGGAGATTAACGTGTCGGAGGAGGAATCGAAATCAGGGCTGACGATAGAGCAATTTTGGGACGCGATTCCACGGCTCCTCCAGCTGCCGCACCTGGAGATCCAGGGCTTGATGACCATCGCGCCCCAGGTTGCGAACCCGGACGATGCGCGGCCGGTCTTTCGACGGTTACGGGAGCTGCGCGACGAAGTACGCGACCGGCTGCCGTTGAGCGGCTTCAACGAACTGTCGATGGGCATGAGCAACGACTACCTGGTTGCCATTGACGAGGGGGCTACAATGGTCAGATTGGGCAGGGCCATATTCGGAGAGCGACTGGCTCGGCACTAGAACGCGGTGCAGATGTTCTTTCTGATCAACTTCATTTCAATCCTGGCGACCGCACTCACACTAACGATCTTCATTCAAGCGCTGATGAGTTGGTTCATGCCGCTTCGCGGCGGCGCGCTCGCCGGCGTCCTGCGCGACATAACGGAGCCCATCTTGCAGCCCATCCGACGTATCCTGCCCCCGGTCGGCGGCTGGGACTTCTCTCCGATCCTGGCGATGGTGCTGGTTCAGGTGATCAGTAGCCTGTTGATCAGCTTCCTGCAACACTCGTACTAGCGCTCATCTCCTCCCGAACTCTCTCTCCAGTTGAGAGTGGCTGAGGTGAATCATGGTGGGGCGGCCGTGGGGACAGGTCGAGGGCCGAGTTGTTCGCTCCAGCTGCGTGACGATTTCTCGCATCTCCTGGACATCTAACGTCTGGCCCGCCTTGACCGCGGACCTACATGCGATGGCCGCGAGCGCCCGTTCTCGTGAGGCCGCCGGATCGCGGAGGGCCGCCAGTTCAGTCAGTACTTCTCGCACCAGCTCGGAAGGGGAAGATCGCGCTGTCATAGGCGTTCCCCGAATCAAACAGCTTCCCGCACCGAAAGGCTCGAGCTCGAAGCCCGATTGCGCGAGAAGGTCGCGATTGCGATCGAGAGCTTCCAGGCCGTCCGGTTCCAGTTCGAGGGCAACCGGTTCCAGCAAGGGCTGGCACGGGATGGAGCCTGCGTCGAGCTGACCGTCGAATCGGTCGTACAGAATGCGTTCGTGAGCGGCGTGCTGATCGATCATGTAGAGCCCCTGTGGACCTTCGGCGATGATGAAGGTCTGGTTTGTCTGGCCGAATACCCTTAGAGCGGGCACATCGGGCATGAGAGGCTCAGCAATCGGGCCCGTAGGTAGCGGTATCGGGGACGGCCCCACCGTGTCTCCGGATACCGATTCCTCGAGCGGTTGGAGACGGCGTGCCTGCAAGCGCAGGTCAAGAAGACCGTCACTCGCCGCGCGATTGATGGCGCCGTGCACCGCGCGGTCGCGCACGAAGCGGACCTCGCTCTTGGTGGGGTGAATGTTGGCGTCTATCTCGCTCGGATCGAGTCGTAGATGGATGGCGGCCAGTGGGTGCTGGCCGGCCATGAGAAACCCGCTGTACGCGGCTTCCAGGGCAAACGTAAGGCTGCGATTCTCGATGGGGCGCCCGTTTGCGAAGAAGTTGATAGCGGACCGGTTGGCGCGAATTAGCCCCGGCTTGCTGATGACACCGGTCACCGCAATTCCGTCGTCCTGCCAGTCAACAGGAACAAGCTGCCCCGAAGCCGGACTGTGGATCGACGCCAGAACGTCAGCGATGTCGCCGGTGGCCGGCGAAGTATACGCTTCGCGCCCGTCCATCTCCAGTAAGAGCAGTACCTCAGGCCGAGCCAGGGCGTAGCGCATCACCACCTGCTGAATCTGCATCGTCTCGGCTCTTGCCGAGCGAACGAATTTGCGTCGGGCGGGAACGTTGCCGAAGAGATCTCGCACGGAGATGCTCAGACCCACCGGCGCCGCATCGCCGCCCCGGCGCACCACCTCCCCGAACTCGATTTGGAACCGAGACCCCGTCTGTTCTTGGGCAGTACGTGTCAGAACGTCGACTCTCGCGACAGCCGATACCGAAGGCAACGCTTCGCCCCGGAAGCCGAGCGTAGACAAAGATTCGAGATCGTCGAGAGAGGCGATCTTGCTGGTGGCATGCGAGCTGAACGCAAGCGGCAGGTCGTCCCGCTCGATGCCGGACCCATCGTCCGACACCCGGATCAGGTCGAGTCCGCCGCCGCGAATCTCGATTCTGATACGGCGAGCGCCCGCGTCCAGGGCATTGTCCACCAATTCCTTTACAGCCGCCGCCGGCCGTTCGATGACTTCCCCGGCCGCGACCTTGAGGGCTAGCTCCGAGGGCATCACCCGAATGCGCGTCACCGCTCTTCCACAGCTTCGATCATGCGCACCACCCGACTCGTGGCGCGAACGTCGTGGGTTCGGATGATCTTCGCCCCGTGCAGGACGCCCCAGGCTGCCGTCGCGAGAGAGCCATCCAGGCGATCGTCTGCTTCCGCGCCTAGGACATCGCCAATAAATTTCTTCCGCGAGGTAGCGAGTAGCAGCGGATAGGCGAGTGCGATCTCGGATAGTCCGCGCAGCACCGCTAGATCGTGTTCTGTCGTCTTGCCGAAGCCGGGTCCAGGATCGATGATGATTCGGTCTCCGGCTATGCCCGCTTGCAGCAGGGCATCCGTTCGTTCGATGAGAAAGGCTCGCACCTCGGCCACCACATCCACGTACTGCGGCGCCGGTTGATGTACTCGGGGTTGACCTTGAATGTGCATCACCACCACAGCGGCACCGGTTTCTACTGCCGCCGCGATCATTGCCGGGTCGTCAAATCCGCCAATGCTGTTGATGAT
>JBOGSL010000292.1:0-2357 GCA_050695395.1 Chloroflexota bacterium
GTTCTACCTCGTGCGCGAGGGCTTGATCGACTCCTCCAAGTACGGCGTCTGGGCGCTTACGAACAAGGGACGGGAAACGACTCTCACGCTCGATCAGTCCCGGCAGATCGTCGCGAAGTGGGTGAAGATATTCCAGAGGCAGAGACAGCTCAAGCCGAAGGAGGCTGCTGCACCAGATGAACTTGTCGAGGCAACAGGAGCGGTCTCAAATGATTACCGAGAGGGGGTCAATGAGATCCTGCTCCATCTTCCGCCGGCCGGATTCGAGCGCCTGGCGCAGCGGATTCTTCGCGAGGCAGGGTTCACTCAAGTGGTCGTGACGGGTCAATCCGGTGACGGTGGAATTGATGGGTTCGGCACCTTGCAGATCAATCCGCTCGTCTCATTCAAGGTTCTCTTCCAATGCAAGCGGTACGCACGCTCCGTTGCGCCGACTCACATCCGGGATTTTCGAGGAGCGATGGCGGGCCGTGCAGACAAGGGGATCTTCATTAGCACGGGTTCATTCAGTGCAGAAGCGCGTCGCGAGGCAACGCGCGATGGTGCGCCGCCGATCGAACTGATCGACGGAGAAAAGCTGCTCGACATGCTAGAGAAGTTAGAACTCGGCCTTCGGCCAGTCACCACGTATGAGATCAACCGGGAGTTCTTCGAGGAATTCCAAGGTGACTGATCACGTGCCAGACACCGGTTGTAGGTGCAACATGTGATCTCGCGCAATCAAGCGATCGAGGCGGTGCTCGAGTACCTGGGGCGCGGGCTGCGCATCCAGCTCATGGCGTCGCCGGGATGGCCTCACGACGCCATGCGGACGTCCGGCGGCGAATCTAAGGCGGTTTGGAGCGTGTTCGTCGCGAGCGACGTGACGGGCGTCGGAGCTGGGCACTACATCATCCTGGACGCCGATACCGGCGAGGTCGTGTCCGATCAGTGGTGCGATGAGTAGGCCCAGCGAGCAGTCGAAATCATGTCGAACGTCCCTTCGAGCACGAAGCTCACTGAGCCGCGCGTGCCTTGAAGGACCGTCACGAAGCCGCTCGAGCGGGTGCTGCGGAGAATCGCGCTGCCCACGAGTTCCGCGGGGACCTGCCGGCGAGCGCATTGAGGGCCGCGCTGTCGCCGAGCGGAGCGATCGCGACACGCAGCTTACCGGGCGGGATCGGCTTCGCGGCGAGCTCTTCGCTGTTTGATATGGCCATCAGAATTCCCTCGTTGAGCGCGCCGGCAGCCTGGTTGCTCGTCAGCGCGAGAGATGTAACGGGACGGGGCATTTATGGGCGCAAGTGAGTCGCGGTGGCGAGCGGATCAGGGGTCGCGCGCGCGCGAGCGTTGACAAGGATCGGGTCTCAACGCCGACTCGAGTATCCTGGGAATCGTCTGGTCGATGACGCGCAGCGCTTCGTACACGCGTGGGAACCACGAGACCACTGCCGCAGGATCAATGGGCCACACGCGGTAGCCGTTCAGGTATTGCAACGCGCGGTGGGCGAGCGGGTCCACCGCCTTGATCTTGCCGTGGTTCCTGGTACGGAACGCCTCGACGACCAGGTGGAGCGCTGCCTGACCGGCCGACAGGTCCGCGGGGTTCTCATCGGCCGGGAACAGGATGTCCATGGGGTCACGCTCCTCGTGCGGGCGGGCAACGGCGGCTTTGGAGATGGCCTCGCGCAGCTTCGACAGATGGTCGGAGATGGCTGCATCGCGGTTGCGGCGCAGCTGCACGCTGAAGGCGCGGGGCAGCTTCTTCGCCATCACGTCGGCCTCCCGGCGGTCGCGCGTGCTGTCCTGGTCGGTTCCACGTCACATCTCCACGACGGCGATCCGCAACCCGGTGCGGCGCGCGTAGTCGGCGAGGCAGTCGTTCCGCCAGGCTCGGTAGGCGGCCAGGAAGTGCCGCCGCTTCTGCCCTCGAAGATGCACCGGTGGCCCGGGCGTCCATTCGACGTTCATGGCCGTCCCGGGATCGATCACGAGCGTGGCGCGACAGCCGCTCGCGAACTCGGCGGTGTAGGTGGCCGGCGTCACTGGCATCCCCCGTGTCCGAACTGTCCGAACTTGTCCGAACAGACGAATCGGACGCTAGGACAATACTGTCCGAAATGTCCGAGAGATCTATAGATCTCGGACATTCGGACAGTCGCGGCCTCGGACAGGCTCACCGGGGCACCATCACGGCGACGGAGCCGGGCTCGACGAGCCGGAAACACCCGCGACGCTCGAGCGGCTTCCACGCCGAATTGATGCTCTGCCTCGAGATACCGCGAGCCTTTACGGCGGCGGCAATCTCGTGCCGGGCGAGAATTACCTCGCGCTCGCCGTTGGCGCGAGCAGCGGCCATCTCGCGCGTGACCTCGAGA
>JBOGSL010000293.1:0-1631 GCA_050695395.1 Chloroflexota bacterium
AGACCAAGGAAGGCGCGGTGTACATTCTGTCCCGCACGGCGGTGGATGAACTCGTGGTGATGACAACGGACCGGCAGCCGCTCGATCTGGCCGAAAGCTTCTCGAATCTGTTTGGTGTCGATTTGTACAGCCAGAACGAGGTGGTGACCATCGCCGACAGTCCGGCGCTGCAGTTGAGTCTGATCGACCGGTTTGCGGCCGCGGAGATCGGGCAGGTGAATGAACAATTGGCCCGGCTGCGCACGGACCTGACGGCCAATGCAAATGCGATTCATCCTCTGGAAGGCCTGCGGGCGCTCTTGCAAGACGAATTGCTCGCGTTGCCAATCGTGGATGAAAAGCTGCGGGCGATTGCGGATACCCGGCAGCCGGACGCGGCGCCGGTGCACGAGGCCAACCGGCAGAAGGCGCTGCGCGAGCGGGAAGCCCGCGCGCTGCAGGAAATGGACACCTTCTTGGATCAAATGCGGAGTCAAACTGAGCGTCAACAAGGCGGTATCGGTCGGGAGGCGGTGCAGCGCATTACGCCGGACCTGCTCGCGGGCGCCAACGGTGCCAGGTTGCGGGACGTGCGGCAGGCCCTGCACGAGGATAACGAAGAGGTCAATACGCACCTCAACAAGGCGCTGGCAGCGATGGCCCGCTCGAAGACCCGGCTGGCCAGCCACGCGACCGCGCTCGCCACGGCGCACGCCCGGCAGGAGACGACCTACCGGTCCCTCTTGGACCAGCATCGTCGGGACCAAGCGCAATTCCAGGAACATTGGCAACTGGAAAAGCAGCGCAACAACCTGCTGGCTAAGCAGACCCAATTGGAAGAAACCCAGGCGCAATTGACCGCGCTGCAGGCGGATCGGCAGGGCCAGCAACAGCAGCTTTCGCATTGGCTCGACCGCCGCTTCGAAGTCCGTCAGCAGGTGGTTGCGGATCTGAATCGCCAGTTGAATCCGACCGTGCGGATCAGTTTGGAACAGGCCTGCCAACGTGACCACTACCAGGAACGTCTGGAGCACAGCCTTCGGGATGTCCGGCTTAAGCCCAAAATCATCGCCCAGAAACTGGCCCAGACGTTCACGCCTCCTCACTTGGTCGCGATTCTGCGCACCGCCACCGCGGCGGAATTGGCCGAGAAGGCTGACCTGACGACGGAACAGGCGGAAAAGGTCCGCGCGGCGCTGGCGGGCGCGTTCGTCCTGTACGACTTGGAGCAGATGGAACTGCGCGATGAGCCGCGGATCGAACTGCAGGTGGGCGCGGTCTACAAGCCCGCCCAGCACCTGTCGATTGGGCAGAAATGCACCACGATTCTGCCGATTTTACTGCTCGAAAGCGAAAAGCCGCTACTTATCGACCAGCCGGAGGACAACCTCGACAACGGGTTCATTTCCCAAACCATCGTGAACTCGCTGCTCAAAATCAAAGGCAAGCGCCAGGTCATCTTGGTCACCCACAACCCCAACATTCCGGTACTCGGCGACGCCGCACAGGTAGCCGTCCTGGAGGCCAATGAGTCCTCCGCGCGGCTTGTGAAGGCGGGGTCGGTCGATTTTTGCAAACAGGAGATTGTTTCCCTGCTCGAAGGTGGCGAAGCTGCGTTCAAGCAGCGTAAGCAGAGGTACCAATACTAATGC
>JBOGSL010000294.1:0-2614 GCA_050695395.1 Chloroflexota bacterium
CGGTTTCTCCAGTAAATGCCACTTTGTTCACACCTGGATGCCCGGCGAGATAGGACCCTATCTCGGCTCCCGGTCCCGAGATTACGTTGACGACGCCTGGCGGGATGCCCGCCTCGAGCGCTACATCCGCCAGCATGAAAGCGGTGAGCGGCGTAGCACTGGCCGGCTTGAGCACGACGGTGTTACCGGCGGCTATGGCGGGGGCAACCTTCCATGAGGCCATGAGAAACGGATAGTTCCAGGGGATGATCTGGCCGGCCACGCCGAGCGGCTCACGGACGGTGTAATAGAGCAAACCCCGCGGAGCGGGGATGGTGTCCCCGGTGAGCTTCGTGGTGGCTCCGGCGTAGAACTCGAAGTCCTCGGCAGCGCCCAGAATCTCGCCCTGAGCCGACGTGATGGCCTTGCCCGAATTAAGGGTCTCGAGCCGAGCGATATCGCCAACCCGTTCCCGGATAAGCTCGGCAAGGCGCATCATCAGCCGCGAACGCTTCGGAGCGGAGGTTTTGGCCCACGATCCCTCGAAGGCTGCCCGGGCCGCCGCGACTGCTCGATCTACGTCTTCCCGCGTTGCCCGGGGAACCGTGGCGAACGGCTCGTTGGTGGCGGGGTTGATGAGCGTCATCACCTCGCCGGCGGCGCTATCGACGCGACGGCCGTCGATGACCATGCCCTGGTGCTCGAGCTCAGTGACGACCATGTGGCTTACTCGTTGCGGAAGACAGGCGGCCTTTTTTCGATGAAGGCCTGCAGGCCCTCCTGGGCATCCGCGGTCCGGAACAAGCGATTTTGCAGTTCCCGTTCCATGAAGAGCCCGGCTTCCAGATGGACCTCCGTCCCCTGCACCACCGCCTGCTTGATCAAGCCAATGGCCCGCGGAGCCCCGTTCACAATCTGTCGAGCGTAATTCTCAACCCGCTGCATGAGCTGATTGGCTGGAGCCAGGTAGTTGACGATGCCGATCGAGAGGGCCTCCTGCGGATCAAGCAGACGGCCGGTGATCATCAGGTCTAGGGCGCGAGATACACCGATCACGCGGGAGAGGCGCTGCGTGCCCCCGGTGCCCGGCAACACGCCGAGCTTCACTTCGGGGAGACCGATCTGAATCTTCGGGTCATCCGCGGCGAAGCGAATGTCCGTGGCCAGGGCGATCTCGAGGCCGCCGCCCACGGTGTGGCCCTGGAGGGCTGACAGGAACACCTTCGGCGTCCGCTCCATCTTCGAGAGAGTCTCCTGGGCGCCCAGACAAAATGATGCTTTGTAGTCGGGCTGGCTGCCCTTGAGCATGTGAATATCGGCGCCGGCGGAGAAGATGGGACCGAGTTCGCTGAGCATGATGGCAACCTGGATGTCGCGATCGAAGCGAATCTCGTCGATGGCTTCGTTCAGCTCGGCCATGAACTGGCGGTCGTACAGATTGAGCTTGGGTTTGTTGAGCTTGATGTAGCCGATCCCGTCGGCGGATTCGAGCCGTACCGCCGGGCCGTGCTCGGTCTCCGGCCGCTCGGTTTGCTGGCTCGTTACCATCGTGATCTCCTCGACGTGCCTGTAAATCTCCCCGCGATACCTTGCGAGCCTCGCCCAATCCTACCATCGTCCAGTAGCATACGATCGTCATGAACTCCTTGCTTGACAATATCCAATTGCTCGGCTCGGGACGTATGAGCGCCGTACTGGCGCTCGTGGCTATCATCTCGTTTGGCCTCATCCTCGCCGACAGTAGTCAGACCGCCGCGCAGGCGTCGGAGCTCGGCGGCGTGGATCGAGGGGCGATTCTGGATGCCGAAGGCGGAGTTTTGGCGAATGTTGCGCCCGGGAGCAATGGCCGCGGCATGCTCGCTCAGCGCTTTCCTAGCCTCGCCGCCTCGCTCGGCTATCAGGATTCCGTCGGACGGTGGCACGGGCTGGAGGGTAGCTACAACGCCGCTCTATCGGGCGACGGATCCCGGTCCAGCTTCACCGGCTTCCTGAATCACCTGATGGGACGCCAAATCGTGGGCGACAACGTCCGGACAACGATCGAGCCAGGTGTCCAAGAAGTGGCGCAGAGAGCCCTGCGCGGGCGAAAGGGAGCGGTGGTGGCGAT
Source organism: Chloroflexota bacterium (assembly GCA_050695395.1). Classification (GTDB taxonomy): domain Bacteria; phylum Chloroflexota; class UBA5177; order UBA5177; family UBA5177; genus JBOGSL01. The sequence continues at coordinate 2,087 of JBOGSL010000294.1, forward strand.
CGATCCACGAACAGGAGCTGTTCTCGCGCTTGCTTCGACTCCCTGCCGGCCTGACAAGCCTTGCCTGGACCGAGCGACAAGCTTTCTCAGTCCACCCGGCTCATGTTTCAAGATCGTGACGCTGAGCGCCGCGCTCGACAGCGGCGAGTTCACCCTGAACTCGCTGTTCTCGGGCACAGATGCGTTCGGCCCCAATCCCAACTTCGACAACAGCCTGTATCCCTCGAACGTGACGCGCAGCGACTTGACCGTCCTCACGCTGGCACAGGCTCTGGCCTTCAGCGACAACTTCGTGTTCGCTCATATAGGCGCAACGCTGGGAGCGAAGGTCCTTTCCAGCTACGCCCACCGCTTCTACCTCGACCGGCGCATACCGTTCGCGTTGCCGGTGGCTCGCAGCACCATCTTCGCCGATCACGCCAATCCGACTCTGGCGGAACTGGAGACAAGCTCGTTCGGGGCAACGGCCGATCAGGTGACGCCTCTGCAGATGGCACTCATCGTATCGACCGTCGCAAACCACGGGGT
>JBOGSL010000295.1:0-2991 GCA_050695395.1 Chloroflexota bacterium
CAATGATGGTGCCCATCGCGATGACCATCGTGCCCGTTTTCGTCATCCTCAGTAAACTCGGCTGGCTGGACACGTACCAGGGTTTGAGCGTGCCGTTCATGGTCTCGGCTTTCGGCATCTTCTTGATGCGCCAGTTTTTCCAGTCGATGCCCATCGAGGTTGAGGAAGCGGCCCAAATCGATGGCCTGTCCCGCTTCGGAATGTACCGCCGGATTGCCTTGCCGTTGGCACGCCCTGCTCTCGCAGCCCTGGCAATATTGACCTTCCAGGGAAGCTGGGATTCGTTCATGATGCCGAGTGTGATCGCCAGCAGCGACACCATGGCGACCCTCCCGGTCGGCCTCCAGCGCTTCGACTTCCAGTACCTCACCCTCTGGCCGCAGGTCATGGCGGGATCGATGATTGTCATCGTCCCGATTGTGATCATCTACGTCTTTGCTCAGCGCTACTTCATCGAGGGCATCGCCACCTCCGGCGTAAAGGGATGATAGGGCGGCCGGCGCCGGCTTAACCAAGTCGCCTGATCCAAAAGCCGCTCCCTCGTCTCGGCTAGCCGGCGCGCAGCGCATCCGCTGACCTTGCCGGTTCGAACAATCTCGAAGCGCCCCTCGGCTACGCTAACGGGACGAATTGAATGGGTTCGCCGGCACGTGACGTGCCTGAGCTCTACTATCGCACCAGCTACACCGGCCGCGCGACCGCGGCGGGCAGGCACGGGAAGCGGGTATAGTAGTCGAGTTAGTGGAAAGCAACGCGGCCGGTCCCGTACCCCAGGTGCGCATTTACTTGCTGGGAGAGACACGTGTCCAGCGAGGCGAGGAAACGATCCGGGTGTCCGCCTGGGAGAGACGCTCCGGTTTGGCGTTACTGAAGCTACTGGCCCTGGCGCCAAAATACTCGATGCATCGCGAGGCCGTGATCGAGTCCCTCTGGCCAAACGCCAAGCCGGATTCCTCCACAAACAGCCTTCGGAAGGTGCTGCATTTGGTCCGTCGTGTGCTCGAGCCGGACCTGCCGCGCGGAGCTGCCTCGTCCTATCTCCGCCTGGCAGGGGAGACGATTCAGCTCGTTGCCCAGCATGTCTGGGTCGATGTCCGCGAGTTCGAAGTATCTGCGACCCGCGCCCTGGCAACCTCAGTACTGTCTGACCTGCAAATGGCCGTGGCTGCTTATGGCGGCGAGCTACTGGTGGAGGATCGATACGACGATTCGGTAGCTCGCCGTCGCCACGAGCTTGCCGAGCGTCACCTTGCGCTCCTGGCTGCTCTGGCCGATGCCACCGCGAGAAAGCGCGGGCCGGCAGCCGGGATGGAGGTTTGGCGGGAGCTCTTGCGCTATGAGTCGGTCCACGAAGAAGCCCATCGGCGTTTGATTGACTTGTACCTCAAAACCGGCCAGCGGTATCGCGCCCTCCGCCAGTATGACGCTTGCATAGCCGCCTTAACTGCGATCAATGCCCCTCCCGAGCCGGAGACGGAGGAGCTGCATGACCGCATCCTGAGGCATGTCGCCGTCGTAGGTCCGCGCCTAGAAATCAGGGACGGTGAGGCGCGACCGGCCTTGCCACAAATCGAGCGCCCGAGCCGGCTACGCGACGGGGGGAATCAGGCGCGTTCCGTTCACGCCAACGAGCTGGCTCTGTCGTACTATCGCGATCTCGTTCGGTCCGTCAATCCCGCCGATGCTCGGCTCCTTGGCGACGCACGAGAGTGCCTCGGGGCAACTCTCGCCGTCGTAGGGAAGCGCAAGGAAGCTCTGGCCGAGTACGAGCGAGCGGGAGCAAACTTCGCTTCAGTTGGAGATGTGCACGCGCGAGGGAGAGTAATATCTCGCATTGGCAGGTTGTCGTATCGACGCGGTGAGACGGATTCGATTGGACTGTTGGAGGAAACGATTCGATCGCTTGAGAAAGATTCTCCGCGCCACGGCTACTCGAGCCTTCCCGCTCTGTACGCCAGTCTGGCCCACGTTCTCGTCCTCGATCGCCGATTTGACGAGGCCGATGTGATGTCCTCGCGCGCGATCTCCATCGGACAGCAGGTCGGCGACGCCGTAGCGGTCGGCATTGCCCGGTTGGCGCAGGGTTGCCTGCTCCTTCAGCGGGCAGAGGCGTCTCGGGCGGCAGAGCTTCTGAGCGACTTTCTGCCGTCGCTAGAGGCGATCGATGATCTCGACACGACCGCTCGCGCCCTCACGGTAATGGCCGCGGCCGCAAGCGTTGACGAGAAGGGCCTGCGTGGTTGGACGTACCTCGCGCGGGCTTTGGAGCTCGCGGAACGTCAGGGCGATCCGACGCTTATCGCTTTCGTTCTCTACCGCTTAGGAGTTTATGCCTGGAGCACTGCCTACTACCGGGAGGCACGCCAGCACCTCGAACAGGCGGCTGCGATAGATGCCCTGCGAGAGCCGGCTTTCCCAGCCATTCACTCACTCTTCGGGCTCGCCGTGCTGAGTTCCCTGGCCGGAGATAGCGAGGACGCCGAAAGGTGTCTTCATCGGAGTGCGGAAATCGCCGGTGATAACTTCGCGCAACGATGGACCGCGCCTTTCTCTATAGCGGCCGAGCATGAGCTGTTGGGCGACCGGTTGCGCGGCACGGCCGAGCACGTGGACCGCTGCCTCACGCTGTTCCGCGACTAAAGTCCGCTCGTTCCCCTACAATTTCACCGTCCGACATTCCGCCGGTTCCCCGGCGGCGCACGGAGCGCCTTTCGTAGGCCGGCTAGCTCCTGCGCCGGCTCTCCAACGTGTGGGGCATTGGACTATCCCGAGCGTGTTTGGTAGTCAAGCGCTGGCGTGCGTGTGTGTACGCACGGGGCGGACGCGGTTGGCATCGGGCAGCCGGCGCAGGAGCTAGCCGGCCTACGGCCGGCGCTGGGCGGCTTCGCTAGCCAATTCCCCCATCCGACGGAGGAAAGCGGCAGACTGGGGGTTCACCCCCCCCCCAAGCAAATGACCCCATCCCCGTGAGGAAAGCGGGGGGTACGGGGG
>JBOGSL010000296.1:0-2630 GCA_050695395.1 Chloroflexota bacterium
CTTTTGGGAGCAGGTCGATTGTGACAGGAGGCAGCGCGGTCATAGAAGCGTGTAGAAAACTCAAAGAGGAAATCATACTTCAGGCTGCAAGGTATTTCTCTATTCCCAGGGAGGAAATTCAACTCGATGGTGAAAGATTGCTCAAGAGGGGTGCAAATGGGAGGCCAGAGTATATCTCAGACCTTTGGGCATTTCTGCGCAAGATTGGGAAAGAGGTTGAAGCGTACTCGAATTTTACTCTGAAATCAATCCCGTTCGCGAGCGGCGCACACCTTTGCGCTCTTACCGTCGATAAGGAGACCGGCAAAGTCAACATCCACAGGTATGTTGTGGCCGATGATTGCGGTAGAGTCATAAACGAAATAATTGTTGACGGCCAGCTGCATGGAGGCGTCGCTCACGGCATTGGAGACATGCTACTCAGCGAGATTCCCCACAATGAAGATGGAGCACCGCTTGCAACGAACTTCATGGACTATATGATCCCAACATCGCTTGACTTGCCTAACATCGAAACAATTCATGTTGAGACTCCATCAGTCTTGAGTCTGAACGGTGCAAAAGGAGTTGGTGAAAGCGGCACCATTGGAGCATTCCCTGTCGTCTTCAATGCTCTAAACGATGCTCTGCAAGGTGCTGGGGAAGTGGATATAGCGCCGGCGACCCCCGAGGCTCTCTACAAGATTTTGCATAAGCAATGAAGAAGCCTCTTCGATGCACTTTGTCGGCATTTCCCGCAGTTCTCTGCAAAGTGACACCATAATAATTCATTAGACAAAAGCGCGTGATTCATTCCAAGGATCAGTTCATAGGTATTTTGGGCTCGCTTGATTCATGGCCCGGCGCATGAACGTATCAAAAAGTTTCATTGACAAGTAATTCCCATCAAGTAGACCTTCAGTCAGAAAGCATCAGAACGATGCTGAGAATCATCAAAGCTCATTCATTCCTCCGCCTGAAATGAAAGCAAGAAAAACAGTGCCCGTCGGGTTCCGGTGATAGGAACCTCGACGCGTTGGAACTGGCGGGCGCGCAGATTCGCTTTTTCCAGACTATGTCGCAGCTGGCCTTCTTCTCATCATGTAAGCGGCAACGCCGCCGATGATGATGATGACGATAACGATGCCCGCGATGAGTTCTATTGTCCCGATGTTAGTTGAACTGGCAGTTGTGCTTGTCTGGCCTGTATTGGATGAGGATGTTGTGGTAGTCGTGGTGTGCGTTGTTCCTGTAGCAGATGTCGAACTCGTGCTAGTGCTCGAAGAAGTTGACGTTACGCCTGTACTTGTAGTCGATGTTGTTACTGGTTGCAGTGCGGTGAACATTGTCTGATTTTCACCTATGGCTGCAAAGTAAAATGACGGCCAATGAGTCCAGTGTGCAGTGCTGTATGCGCGCACCGTGTTGGGATACACCAGTATTACTGCAGGTAAATACTGCGCAGTGAGGGCTTGGATGTTGTTGAGGTAAGTTTGCTCCGCAGCCGAGCTGGTTGGTGGTGTATTGTCTATCGCGGTCAGGTTGCTCTGATATTGGGCATCTGCTGTGGCAGGATAGAGCCATTGCGTCTGTCCGGTAGTTGAAGCGGGAGAGGGTGTAGCCGTCCAGCCGGCACATCCAGGAGTTCCCATTACGTTGCAACCTTGCTGCGCGTCAAGCCAGGGTGAAAAGTACACCGGTCCAAGGCTGGTGTAGATTACGAGGTTGTTTCTGATGTTAAACGCGTTTGACACCGCGTCAGCAGCCAGATTTTGCGATGTCAGAGTCACCGTCTGGACGCTGATTCCCAAGTTCTGGAGGAAACCTACTACTTGCTGGGCGATGTCTGTATCAAATCCTCTGGAAGTGTCCGTGAAGATCGTCGTCGTCATTGCCGTACCGTTGGGGAACTTTAGTGGAGTGCTGAGGCTACCACCTCCGGTGAATCCAATTTGGTGCAGCAGTGAAAGCGCTTTGGACAGGTTGTACGGGTATTGAGGTTGGTTTGGAGTATAGAATGCAATAGATGACGGCACTTCGCCCTGCGCATTGTTTGAAGGTACTCCAAAACCAAACAGCGACTGTTGCACTATGGCGGAGCTGTTGATCGAGTAAGCGAGAGCTTGTCTAAACTCTGTCATGTTGTAGGGATACGATGTCACGTTATACCACAAGGGCGTAGCAGCTGCTCCTGCTTCGTTGTTCAGATGAATGTCGGGGTGCCCTTGCAATGCAGCAATGTTACCATAAGCAAGTGATTCGGAAAAGTCAGCTTGTCCCGAAACAAGGAACGGGATGAACTGGGCCGAGTTTTCAGTGAATATTACGTGTAGGGCGCATGCAGTGGGCTTGAGACCAACCCAGTACGGATTCGGAAGCATCAGCGCTGTAGTGGAACCAGAAGTGTAGTTCGATAGATACCACGGACCATCCGCTATTCCAGTCCCAAACAAAGGATCAGCAGGTCCCTTTGCTACATCAGTAGGAGAGACTACAGGAGCATAATAATAGGCTGATATCTGATCAGGAAAGTGAGCGTTCGAAACATTCAAGTTGAATACAACTGTGTCACTGTTAATTGCGCGGACACCGGTGACCTGAGTGTGCAATCCGACGAAATCATACTGCGGGTTCAATGCGTAACTAGGGCT
>JBOGSL010000297.1:0-1857 GCA_050695395.1 Chloroflexota bacterium
TTTCTACCGCTCCCAGCTTGCCCCAGGACACGTGCTTTCGCGTCGACGCGGGCAGCCCGATGAGGACAACCGCGGCGAATGCGAACATCGCGGCCAGCATGATGAGGGTCACCCTGGTACCGAGGAAGCCGAGCGCGATGGGCGCGACCGCGAAGCCCACGGCTTGTGAGCCCATAAACGTCAATTGAAAGAGTGAATTGGCGCTAATCAGCTGTTGCCCTTTGACGAGCAAGGGGATTGTCGAACCTTCCGCGGGTGCGAACGGCTGGCTCACGATGGCGATCAAGAACGTGATCAGATAGAGCAGGCCGACATCGTGCTGAAACAGGATGTAAAGCAACACTCCGCCCACCCGGATCACATTTGTCCCTATCAGGATTGACCGCTTCGGCAAGCGATCCACGAAAACGCCGGAAACCCCGCTGAACAGCACGGTGGGAAGCTGCACTAGGATGATGGTGATGCCGGTGCTGAGCGTGCTCTGTCCCGTGAGCTGACTCACCAGGACAATCAGAACGAACCAGAGCGTGTTCTGGGCAGTTTGCGAGGCAACCTGGGCGGCCCAGAGTGACAGAAACGCGCGGTTTTGGATCACGCCTCTGAAGCCGTGTGGAATAGACGGCGCAACCGACGGCGTTTCCAGCCCCCTCATCTCGTTCGTCTGTTGTGGATCGGCGGCCTGCTCAGGCAGGGGATCGCTCAAAGGAAATCTCCGGTTGTAGCCGGTCGGAGAAAAACCGCTCGTACGCCTGGATTGTATGGGCCAACCCGTGCTGTTCGGCCAACTGTCTGCTATGTAGGCACATCATACGGGTCTCCGCCTGATTGGCTTGGAGGACCTTTAGTAAGGCGTGTGAAGTCTCGTCGACGTTCCCTGCCGCTGCGAGGTAGCCGTTCCAGCCCTCGCGTACCAGCTCAGGAAGCGCGCCCGCGCGGCTGGCGACCACTGGAAGCCCGCTCGCGATCGCCTCCAGCAGCGAGATGCTCTGCAACTCAACCGGAGATGTGATCATGTACACATTGGCGAGCCGGTAAAGATCGGGCAGCTCACTGGCATTGAGATACCCAGGAAACAAGACTGATCCCCGCAGCCCCAGCTCCGCGGCGAGGAGTTCGAGGCGTCGGCGATCCGTACCCTCGCCGCCGATGACGAACTGCACTGGCACCGTCTTCAGTACGCGGGCGGCCGATCGCAGCCACACGTCCATCTGCTTCTCGGCGTCCAGTCTTCCGGTGTAGAGGACGACGGGACGCCCATCGAGCCCGAGTCGCTCTCGCAGCCTGTCTGATTGGCCAGGCTGGAAGCGCATGGTATCTACCCCATTCGAGATCACTTCGACGTGTCCTCGGTACCGAAGGTCGCGCAACTCCGCCGCCGCCGTGTTCGTCGGCGTGGCGACGGCATCCGTGCGGCTCAGAAGCCAGGTGAGCCAGTGGGAGAAGGCAAACTCCGCCGGTCCGTAGACGAAGCTTCGTCTGATCCCGAACAGGGTGCAGGCGGGAATGGTGTGATTGGTGGCTACGACGGGGATTCGTAGAGCTCGGCCCGCAAGGATGGCGGCCGCGCACAGGGGAAACGGATGATGGACGTGAACCACGTCCGGTCGCGTCGCCCGGAGCCAGCGAGACGCGTCACGGAACGGACGTGTGGACACGCGAAGCTGGTAGCCGGCGGGAAGCTGAATGCTCGCAGCGCGATGCACCGCGAAGCCGTTGTCGTTCTCCTGGTACGCGCGCCCTGTGGGGCTGGGGGCCAGCACGCTGATCTCGTGGCCGCGGTCCGTCAGGCCGGTTGCCAGATTTCGTATCAGCTCCGCCGGTCCCGCGATCCAGGGATAGTAGAAGTCTGTTACGAGA
>JBOGSL010000298.1:0-8161 GCA_050695395.1 Chloroflexota bacterium
GGCCTGAAGCGACTCGAGGAGCCGGCGGCCCTTCTCTAAGTGCTCGGCGGCTACTTCTGCCTCACTTCGGTGGAGAGCCCGGACAGCCAGCGCCGCTTGCCGAATTACCTGGCGAGAATCCACCAGCGCTCGATCGCGAATTCGGTTGGTGTTGTCCAGCGCCGCACCGATGCGCCGCACTACTTCGTCGATACCCATCTCGGTCACGTCATTTCCCCTCTGGTTCGGTAAACGTTCTTCCTGGTTCAACTATCGCGGATTACCCGACAATGGGTCGTGCAACGTCTGCAAAAAGTTCTCGCTCAAGCGGGAATTGCATCTCGTAGAAAGACGGAAGAGATGATCAGTGCAGGCGAGGTCACGATCAACGGCCGCGTGGCGCGTCTGGGGGACTCAGCTTCGCCAGGAGACACGATTCTCGTGCGAGGGAGGCCGTTACACGCGGAACCTCGCCTCTACGTCGCATTGAATAAGCCCGTAGGCTACGTCAGCACGACGGGTTCTGGACAGGGTGACCCCCCTGTAATGGAGCTGGTCGATGTCCCGCAGAGAGTCTTTCCAGTTGGACGGCTGGATCGAAATACCTCGGGCCTGCTACTCCTCTCCAATGACGGCGATTGGGCCAATCTGATCACGCATCCCCGCTACGGAATAGAGAAAGAGTACGTGGCGGTCGTTGAAGGTACGCCAAATCCAGCGGTGTTGCGAGCCTTGCGCGATGGCGTTGCCCTACCCGATGGCTCCGTGTCGTCTCCAGGGCGAGTTGAGGTGCTCAGCAGACAAGCTCGATTAACAGACCTTTCGATCACCATCGCCGAAGGCAAGAAACGGCAACTACGGCTCATGGCGGCGGCCGTGGGGCACCCGGTGGTCTCCCTGAAACGAGTGCGAATTGGCCCCATAATGCTCAATGGATTGCCGAGCGGCGAGTGGCGCAAGCTGAACACGGAGGAAGTGAAGGGCATTGAGCAGGTTCCCAGACTCGATACGGCTACTCGCGCACAAGGAACGGGTGCAGATCGCCATTGACGGGCCCGCCGGCGCGGGAAAATCGACCCTGGCCCGCAACCTGGCTTCCGTCCTTGACTGTCCATATGTCGACACCGGACTCATGTATCGAGCGGTCACGCTGTACGCCGTTAGCCACTCTGTGCCCCTCGACGATGGTCAAGCTCTGGCACGGATTGCCGCCGATTTCTCGTTTCGTCTCGGGCAGGCGGGCGAGATGGTGATTGACGGCGAGAGGCCCTCCCCACAGCTCCATTCCGCGCCGGTCAACACTCACGTGTCGGAAGTGTCGGCGCATCCTGAGGTCCGGGAAATTCTGGTCCAGAGGCAACGCTCGCTTGCTAATGAGCATTGCGTGGTGATGGCCGGCCGCGACATAGGCACTACCGTCTTGCCGGCTGCGCAAGTAAAAATCTGGGTGACGGCAGCTTCTCAAATACGAGCGCGTAGGCGAAGTCAGCAAACGGGCCAACGCGAGTCCGTTCCCAGACTGGAGTCGCGAGATGAGCGAGATACAGAGCGCCTGACGTCGCCCCTGCGACGACCGCCTGATGCGGTCTCGATTGAAACCGACCGTTTGACGCCCGCGCAGTCCCTGGAAGCTGCCCTCCAGATCACGGGACAGGCCCTGGGAGCCGGGCGTTAGACAGCCTGCGGAATAATAAGGGAGAGGAGCAGCATGGCCAAGCCTCTTGTCGCGCTCGTCGGTCGCCCCAACGTAGGTAAGTCCACCCTTTTCAACCGGCTCGTCGGCGAGCGGGTGGCCATCGTAGAGGATCTGCCCGGCACGACGCGGGACCGAATCTATGGCGAATTTGAATGGCGTGGCCGGGACGTTGCCGTCGTAGACACCGGCGGAATCGTGACCGGATCCGGCGAGGAGCTACCGGAAAGCGTTCTGGCACAAGCACAGGTCGCTATCCAGGAAGCCGATCTCATTCTGTTTCTGGTCGATCAGCGAGCGGGCGTGACAGCGATGGACGCGGAGATCGCGGACCTACTGCGGCGCACCTCGAAGCCGCTTATGTTGGTCGTTAACAAGGTAGACAACGTCAAGCAAGAGCTGGGAAGCACAGAATTCCACGAGTTGGGACTGTCTGAACCCGTACTGCTTTCGGCACTGCGGGGAATGCGAACCGGAGACCTGCTTGATGAGATTGTCGAGCGATTGCCTCCGCCAGTCGAAGAGGAGGAGCTGGAGGAGGCGGTTCGCATCGCCATCGTGGGACGTCCCAACGTCGGAAAGTCATCACTGCTCAATGCGCTGACAGGGGAAGCCCGTGCGGTGGTTTCGCCAATCCCCGGAACTACCAGGGATGCGGTTGATATGGCTATTGACTACCGGGGACAAGAAGTCATTTTGGTGGACACGGCCGGCATACGTCGAGCGGGGCGTATCGGGCTGGGCTTGGAACGATACAGCGTTCTCCGATCTATGCGAGCTATCGATCGCGCGGATGTCGCCGTGCTGGTAATCGACGCCACTGAGTCGGTAGTGGCGCAGGACACGCACGTTGCCGGCTTCGTCCAAGAAAAGGGCAAAGGCCTCGTCATTGCCGTTAATAAGTGGGATCTGATCGAGAAAGACAGCCACACCGCCGCGCAATACGAGCAGAAGATTCACGAGGCGCTGAAGTTCATGCAGTCCGCCCCCATCGTTTTCTTGAGTGCAAAAACAGGACAACGAGTCGAACGAGTCCTGGACGCGGCTCTCACGGTCGCGGGCAATCGGACGAAGCGGGTCTCGACCGGCCAGCTCAACGAAGCCATCCACCAGCTATTAGCGCAGAGGCAACAGCTCTCGGCCGGCGGCAAACTCCTCAAGGTTTTCTATGTCACCGAGGCGGCGGTCGAGCCCCCGACCTTCGTCTTTATGGTCAACGATCCGACACTCGTGCACTTCGCGCTCCGTCGTTTCTTCGAGAATCGCCTTCGCGAGCTCTTCGGGTTCGAAGGCACGCCGTTGCGCCTGATCTTCCGAGCCCGCGGGAAGGAGCCAAAGGCCTAGCTTTCCAACCCGGCCAGGCCCTTCCCAGCCGCTAGTATTTCGTCAGCTTCCTTTGGACTGCGGGCCTCCGTGTAGAACCGGATGAGCGGCTCGGTGCCAGAAGCGCGCACGAGCAGCCAGCTTCCATCGGCAAGAAAATACTTGTAACCGTCGAGGGTTTGTACTCGCTCCACCGCCTGGCCGGCGATTTGTTTCGGATGTTCGCCCTGAAAGCGCGCCAATATCTCATCGCGCTTTTCGAGTGGGAATCGCACATCGATCCGCCGATAGTAGGACGGCCCGGCAACAGCCTGCAGATGTTGCACGATGCCGGATAGAGGTAGATCGTAGGCAAGCATCATATCAAGCAGATACAGACCGGCGAGTGTGCCGTCACGCTCTGGAATGTGGCCCTTGAAGGCGTAGCCCCCGCTCTCTTCGCCGCCAATCATGGCATCATTGGCACGCATCTCCGGCCCTATGTATTTGAAGCCCACCGGCGTCTCGATCACGGGAACCCCATACTGCTTCGCGAGCCGATTCGCCATCGACGTGGTACTCACCGATTTGACGATGGGGCCCCTCCAGCCGCGCTTCTCCAGGAGATACATGATCAGTAGACCGAATACGAGCAGCTGATCAATGAAGTTGCCCTTCTCGTCGACCAAACCCACTCGATCCGCGTCGCCATCCAGCGCTATTCCGGCGTCGGCTGATATCTCCGGCACTGCCGCCATGAGCTTGCCCAGGTTTTTGGCGATCGGTTCGGGATTGATCCCGCCGAAATAGGGATTGCGAACGTCGTTGATCTCGGTGAGCTTTAGGGTTCCGTTTGCGAGTAAGCGCGGGATGTAGCCCATGCCGGCGCCGTACATCGGATCTACCACGATGTTGAGCGACGAGGACCTCAACTGGTCGAGATCGATCATAGAGCCGAGCCGTTGTCGATACTCGGGGCCCGGATCGAAGTAGCGAACGCTTCCCGCCTCAATGGCCGCGGCCAGCGGAACCCGCTGTACCGTCCCCGAGTCGAAAACCTCCGCCGCCTGTCGCTCAATCGCCTCGATCGTTGTCGGATCGGCGGAGCCGGCGTACTCCGGCTTATACTTGTATCCGTTGTCGGTCCAGGGATTGTGACTGGCGGTGATCATCGCGGCTCCCGCGGCCTTGCGAGAGAGGATCGCGTAGGCAACCGCGGGTGTAGGCGCCGCGTTGTCGATCAGCCAGACTTTGATGCCGTTCGCGGCCAAAACCTCGGCGACGGCGGCGGCGAAGAACTCGGAAGCAAAGCGCATGTCATAACCGACTACCAGGCCGTCGCCTTCCTGGGATTGGTCTCGAAGATAGTTAGCCGTGGCTTGCGCCACGACGCGCACGTTCGAGAACGTGTACTGGTCGGCGATGGCCGCTCGCCAGCCGTCGGTTCCAAATTTGATCGGGTTGATCTTCGTGTCGTCCAACGTATCTCCTCGCCTAGCTGATAGTCGCGGGCAGGAGACCGCCCTTTACTCGCTCCAACCGCTCTATGTCAGCATCCACCATCATGTCGACGAGGCTTTCGAAGGTATGTACCGGCGCCCAGCCGAGCTGCTCACGCGCCCATCGCGCGTCGCCTACCAGCAGGTCAACGTCGGTTGGCCGGAATAGGCGAGGATCGACTTTCACGTATCGGTCTGCGTCGAGGCCAACATGGCGAAACGCGAGTTCGACCAATTCCTGGCACGAGTGGCTTTCTCCGCTCGCCACCACATAATCGCGCGGCTCGGATTGTTGTAGCATCATCCACATGCCACGTACGTAATCGCCCGCGTATCCCCAATCGCGCCGAGCCTGGAGGTTTCCCAGGGCGAGACGATCCGCCAGGCCGAGAGCGATCCTGGCTACGCCGTCGCTTACCTTTCGCGGAAAGAACTCCAGGCCCCGCCGGGGCGACTCGTGATTGAACAGGATTCCGCTCACCGCAAAGATGTCGTAGCTCTCCCGATAGTTAACGGTCAGGAAGTGGCCATATACCTTGGCCACGCCATACGGAGACCGCGGGTAGAAGGGGGTTTGCTCGTTCTGAGGCGTCTCACGGACTTTTCCGAACATCTCCGAGCTGGACGCTTGGTAAAAGCGGATGGAACGATCAACCATTCGGATCGCCTCTAGCATGCGGGTAACGCCCAGGGCAGTGAACTCTCCGGTCAACACCGGCTGGTTCCAGGAAGTGGGGACAAAGCTCATCGCGGCGAGGTTGTATACCTCGTCTGGCTGATACTCCTGGAGAATCGTGGAGAGGGACGCCTGGTCGAGCAGATCGCCCTGGGCGAGCTCGACGCGATCGCCGAGATGCTCGATGCGCGCATAGTTCTCGAGCGAGAGCCGGCGAAGCATACCGACAACGCGGTAACCCTTGTCCAGCAAGAATTCCGCGAGGTACGATCCATCCTGCCCCGTGATACCGGTGATCAAAGCCGTTTTCACGAGGTCGTTACCGCCTCGCCGCGCTCAACCCGGCCCCAATCTTCGAGCGTGTCCGCGATCGATTGCTCCAGTGAGATTTGCGGCCGCCAACTGGTTCGACCGCGGAGCAAAGCCGCATCTCCCACCAGCAGCGGCATCTCCCCGTGTCGCAGCAGCTCAGGCAAAGCGTGTATCTCCGCCTCGATGCCGGTCTGGCGCAGCATCTCGTGCAGCATTTCTCGCAAACTGTGACCTTCCCCTGAGGCGATATTGTACACGGCGGCCGGTTCGCCTTCCGAGGCCACCAAAGCCAGAGCTCGGGCCACGTCGCGTACGTCGGTGAAATCTCGCATCAAATCAATGTTACCGACTTCGATCCTCGGTTCCTGTTGGTGATCGGCGATTCTGACAACTTGCCGCGCGAAGCTTCCCATCACGAATTGAGCTGAGCGCCGAGGGCCGATCTGAAGGAAGGGCCTCACTCTCACGACCCGCATGTCGAAATTGGCGGCATATTGGTAGCCCATGAGGTCTTGAGCCACCTTGCTCAACGCGTAGGGGTTGACGGGCAGAAGAGGATGCGCCTCCGTTACCGGATTGTCATCCGGCGACACGTTGCCGTACTCGTCGGAGCTTCCCACTACCACCACCGTAGCCTTCTGAGCGTGCCTCCTCACCGCTTCCAGCACATGAAATTGTCCGCTCACGTTCGTGAGCCATGTGCCGTATGGATCTCGCCGGCTTTCCTCCACAGAGCTTTGAGCAGCGAGATGCTGTACTATCTCTGGCTTCACTTCCATGATGAGACGCTCGACATCTCGTCCGTTGGTCAAATCTACCGAGTGAGCGTGAGCGTGCGGGGAGATCGGCGCTTTGTGCCGCGCTACACTGTGAACTTCCCAGTCCTGAGACTGGTAAAACTCACACAGATAGCGGCCGACGAAGCCCGTTCCGCCGGTTATGAGAACTCGCCGCGCCAACGCACCTACGTCCCGGCTTGCCAGGACCTCAGGTACTTCTCCTGCTCCTCGGTCAGCGTGTCGATCTCCACCCCCATCGAGGCCAGCTTCAGGCGCGCCACCTGCTGGTCGATTTCCGGCGGAACCGGATAGACACCAGCCGCAAGCTCGCCGCGGTGCTGCGTAAGGTACTCGACCGAAAGAGACTGATCGGCAAAGCTCATGTCCATGACGGCGGCAGGATGTCCCTCGGCGGCCGACAGGTTCAGCAAACGTCCCTCGGCTAAAAGGTAGATGCGCTTCCCGTCGACCACGAACTCCTCCACGAAGTCCCGCAGTGTGCGGCGATTACTGGACATCTCGACCAGAGCTGGGATGTTGATCTCATCGTTAAAGTGGCCAGAATTGGCAACGATCGCGCCGTCCTTAATCGCCGCAAAGTCATCTGCATCAACGACATTGAGGTCGCCCGTCACCGTGATGATGATATCAGCGATTGGCGCGGCTTTCGACATCTGCATCACCTGAAAGCCGTCCATAACCGCCTCCAACGCCCTCGTTGGATTGATCTCGGTAACGATTACATTCGCCCCGAGGCCGGAAAGGCGGCTCGCCAGTCCGCGTCCACACCAGCCGTATCCCGCCACAACGGCGCGTTTGCCGGCGATGAGGACGTTCGTGGCTCGAATCAGGCCGTCGACGGTGCTTTGGCCCGTGCCGTAACGGTTGTCAAACATGTGTTTGGTATCGGCCTCGTTCACCGCGATGATTGGATACGCCAGGGCTCCTTCGGCCTCCATACTCTGTAGCCGGATAACGCCCGTGGTGGTCTCCTCGGTGCCTCCGAAAATACCCGCCAGTAGGTCTCGCCTCGATTGGTGAATCTGGCTCACCAGGTCGTTGCCGTCGTCCATGGTTATGTTCGGCGCGGTATCCAGCACTGCGTTTATGTGGCTGTAGTAGGTATCACGAACTTCACCCTTGATGGCGAAGGTGGGAATGTCGTAGACCACGTTCAAGGCTGCCGCCACATCGTCCTGCGTGCTGAGCGGGTTCGAGGCGCACAGGGCGACGAACGCTCCGCCGCTCTTCAGTGTGCGCATGAGATTTGCTGTCTCTGTGGTCACATGCAGGCACGCACCGATATTCACGCCCGCCAACGGCTTCTCGTCCTCGAAGCGCTCCCGGATCGCGCGAAGTACCGGCATGCTGGCATCGGCCCACTCGATGCGAATCTGGCCCCTGTCGGCGAGGGCATAGTCTTTCGCGTGGCCTTGAACGGCCGCATCACTAATCACATTCGCTCTCCTCTTGGTATCTCATTATCTGCAAGCTACTGTGAAGTGTGGACAAAGTCCAGCAGCGGAGCGAGCCGTTCTCGGCTCTTAGCATCTATCCGACCGGGCTCAGTGGCTACGGCTCCCTCCACAGCGTGCCGGCACGAGCAGTCCGCCTGGCGATCGAGCCAGCGAATTAGCCCCCGGATGATGCCCGTCGCGTTGGCGGAGTTTGCAGCGACATTCGCCATCACCATATCGCTCGTCACCGAGTCATGGTCAGCGTGCCAGCAGTCGTAGTCGGTGACCTGAGCGAGGGTGGCGTAGCAGATGCCGGCCTCGCGAGCCAGTTTGGCCTCCGGAATTGCCGTCATGCCGATGATGTCGAAACCCAATCTCCGGTACGTCTCAGACTCCGCCTTGGTAGAAAATGCCGGGCCTTCCATGCACACGTATGTCCCTTTGGGGTGCGTCCGGGGCACAAT
>JBOGSL010000299.1:0-7211 GCA_050695395.1 Chloroflexota bacterium
GAGCTACCGACAAGGGGCCGAGATCATCCAGAGCCTGAACGACGAGACGGCGGCGGACACCCTTCAGGAAATGGACGAGGAGCGCCAGACCGATATCGTGGAAACGCTGGATCAAGAGCGCGCCGCCGACATCCTGGAAGAAATGGATCCCGATGATGCCGCCGATCTGCTGGCCGATCTGGATGAAGCCCAAGCCCAGGAACTGCTGCGCCGAATGGATCGGGAAGACGCGGAGGACGTGGAAGAGCTTCTCGCCTATCCCGAAGACAGCGCGGGCGGCATCATGACCAGCGATTTCCTGTCGTTCCCCGGCTCGCTGAGCGCCGATCAGACCATTCAGCTCATTCGCGGACTGAGCGATGCCCCCGAGCGCATCGACTACCTCTACATAACGGAGACGGAGGGCGCGGCCGAAGATTGGGCGCAGCTGTGCCAGGAGGGAGGCGGAAAGCTACGGGGCATTGTCTCGTTGCGAGATCTGCTGCTTGCCCCAGGCGACGCCCGACTTGAGAATTTGATGGAGCGGGAGTTTGTCTGGATCGCCGCCGACGGGTCGACCGAGGACGCCGCCCGTCTGATCGCCGAGTACAATCTCACTGCCCTCCCGGTGCTGGATGAAGAAGACCGGATGCGGGGCGTCATCACGGTGGACGATGCTATGGATGTCCTCTTGCCGGATCGAGGACAGCACTTAACTCATGCGTTCAGCTAGGGAGTCCGAGTATGGCTCGGCCGGAGAAGCCGAAGGAGATCGTACGCGATCTCCTGGATACCGCCGCGCAGGCTGGAGCGGAGACCGCCGCTCCCGGGACGGCCACACCGTCGCGGGCTTCATCTGCCTGGCGAGCTCTATCCCGTCATCGCCGCATCGGGGCCTGGGCAATCCTTGCTTCGCTCGGCCCGGGGCTAATCGCCGCTAACGCAGGAAACGATGCCGGGGGCATCCTCACCTACGCCTCGACCGGCGCCCGCTATGGCTACGCCCTGCTCTGGGTTCTGCCTCTGATGACAATCAGCCTGGCCGTGGTGCAGGAGATGGCGGCGCGAATGGGAGCCGCGACCGGCAAGGGCCTGACCGACCTCATTCGCGAGAACTTCTCCATTCAGGTCGCCGCGCTGATCATGCTCGCCTTGCTCATCTCGAACGGCGCTACCGTGATCTCCGAATTCGTCGGCATTGACGCCAGCGTGATTCTGCTCAAGCCGGGTTTACAGTATCTGGCCGTGCCCTTGATAGCTCTTGCCATCTGGCTGCTGGTAACGAAGGGGAGCTATCGGGGCGTGGAACGCGTCTTCCTGCTTATGACTATCGCCTTCTTTGCTTATCCGGTTGCCGCGGTGCTTGCCCACCCAAACTGGGGGCACGTGTTCCATCAAACATTCCGCATCTCCATTACCGGCGGCAGCGAATATCTTCTGATCCTGGTGGCCTTGATCGGCACCACGATCACCCCCTATCAGCAGGTGTTCGTGCAATCTTCCGTGGTGGAAAAGGGTGTGACGTCGCGTGACTATAAGCCGGAACGTATCGGTGTGTACGGCGGGTCCATCTTCGCTGTGCTCACGGCCGGATTCATCATGGTGGCCACCGCCGCGACGCTGTTTCCGCGTCACCAGCTGGTCAACACCGTGCAGGATGCCGCGGACGCTCTACGACCGCTCGGCACGCATCCGGAGCTGATCTTCGCCACCGGGCTGTTCGGGGCCTCGATACTGGCGGCGGCGGTGCTGCCGCTGGCAACAGCCTACTCCGTCTCGGAGGCGCTCGGCGTCGAAACGGGCGTCAGCAAAGGGTTCAACGAGGCACCTGTCTTCATGGGGTTGTTCACCGGGCTGATGATCGTGGGAGTACTGGTGGCCCTGATACCGGGCCTGCCGGTTGTGCAGCTCCTGATTGTGACTCAGGTGATCAACGGGCTGCTGATGCCTGTCGTGCTGTTCACCATTCTCAAGCTGGTGAACGATCGGCGCCTGATGGCCGGCATGGCCAACGGCCCGATCTACAACGTGATCGCCTGGATTACGGCCATCGTGGTGAGCCTGCTCTCGCTTACCCTGCTGGCTCTCACCGTCGCCGGCTGGTTCGGGCTGTAGGACCTACTGCCTCAAGCGGAGCACCCGGTCCACAAGCTGGTCCTTCATCTCGGCCGCCATGCGGGACACGCCGGCCTCATAGCCACGCCGGTACGCCAGAGTGTGTTCCCCTGCCGGGTGGGCTGCCACGTTCCCGGCCCATTCATCCACCATCGGAATCAGAGCCTCGAGCGCGTCCGCGAGGAGGAGGACAAGTACACGATTCCCGGCTTCGTTCTGTCCCTCCATCCGCGAGACTCACGCAAAAAAACGGGAGAAGCACTCGCTTCTCCCGCCGGTTTGCATGTCGGACAAATTACTTGCCGGCCAGCGGTCGCTTGCCGTGGTTGGCTTTCTTCATGCGAAGCTTCTTGAGCTTACGCCGTCTCGTGCTTGCCATAATCTCCCCATTTCGAGGCGCGCGAAACTACCCGGTAGCGCCCCCCGCGCGCACCTCATCGTAACACGAGCTGCAGTAGATCGGCTTGTCCTGCCGGGGCTGGAACGGCACCTTGGTCTGCGCGCCACAGCGATCGCAGACTGCCGGAAAGAACTCGCGGGGCCTTCCCGCTCTCCCCGCTCGCGCCGCCGCCCGGCAGCTCGGACAGCGAGCCGGGGCATGGCTCAGCCCTTTGGACGCGTAGAAGGCCTGTTCCCCTGCCGTCCAGGCGAACTCGCCCCCGCAATCGCGACACTGCAGGGTCGAATCCTGGTACGAATCGTTCACATCGCTCTCCCACGCCAGGGGCGGGGACCTGGTTTAGGCGGATTATAGCGCGATCTATTCGGCGGCGCTTGCCTAGCCGGGCCGAATCGTCCAGAACTCCTTTCCGAGGAGGTCCCAGGGCAGTCGATGTTCGTCAGGATTTGACGCATCGAACCGGCGATCCGTGAGATAGATGAGCGAAGCGGGGCGATCCGAGACGTTCGCGGAACCGTGCGCGACGCCCGGCGGAATGAGGAGCAGGCGGGCATTCCCCGCCCCCATGGTCAGCCTCATGCGTCGGTCCAGGCTTGGCGAATCGCCTCGCACATCAACCAGTCCCACCAGCAGCCGGTCTGAGGCCGGCACAAACCAGACATCGCTCTGGGCGTGATGCAGGTGCCACGCTTTGATGGCGCCGGGCTCCATAAAGGAATAGCTCATCTGGGCAGGCTTGAACTGGGGAAAAGACTCAAGGACGCCCGCGTCATTTAGTCGGGTAATCTCGCAGAAATCGCCGCCCTCGTCGCTGAAGTGCGGTAGATCGAGGAGCTTAACGCCCTCAATGGCCGGATGGGACGCATACGACTGGGTACTCTCGACCTGCGCGTAGCGCCCGTGTATGAGTGCGTCTTCGGTAGCTGTCACGATGCGCTCTCCGCTAATCGATGGGCGTACTGCGTCTGGTAGTACTCTCGGAAATCGCCTTGCTTGATCGGCTCCCACCACGAACGGTTCTCGCTGTACCATTCCACCGTCGCGGCCAAACTGGCATCAAACGCCATGCTCTGCTTCCAACCGAGATTCGTCGCCTTCGAGCAATCGAGCGCATATCGTCGATCGTGTCCCGGCCGATCCGGCACCGAGCGAAGCAGCGAAGGATCCGCGCCGGTTAGATGCAGAATTCGATCAATAACGTCGCGATTCGGCCGCTCGTTGCCCGCCCCCAGGTTGTAGATCTGGCCGGGCGTCCCTCGCTCCAGCACGGTTGCGATGCCGGCGCAATGATCCTCCACGAACAGCCAGTCACGCACCTGCTGCCCGTCGCCGTACATAGGCAGTGGCTCACCGTCGAGAGCGTTGGTGACGAATAGCGGGATGAGCTTTTCCGGATACTGGTACGGCCCGTACGTATTGGCGCCGCGTGTGATCACAACGGGCAGCCCGAACGTCTCGAAGTATGCCAGCGCCATGAGGTCGCCGCCGGCCTTCGAGGCCGAGTAGGGACTGCGCGGTCGCACCGGGTCTTCCTCGCGAGATCGAGCCGGCTCCGGCACGTCTCCGTACACCTCGTCGGTGCTGACTTGCAGGTATCGCTCCACGTCAAGATCGCGTGCAGTCTCGAGCAATACGCGCGTTCCGTGAATATCAGTGCGCACAAAGTCGTCCGGATCCAGGATCGAACGATCGACGTGCGTCTCGGCGGCGAAGTTGAGCAGATGGCTGCAGCCCGTCATGGCTGAACGAGCGGCCTCCGGGTCGCAGATGTCGCCTTGCTGAAATGAGAAACGCGGATCATCCCACACATCTACCAGGTTGGCCAGATTGCCCGCGTAGGTGAGCTTGTCGAGCACTCCGACCGAGGCTTCCGGCCAGCGCTTCAGAGCGTGGCAGACGAAGTTTGAGCCAATGAAACCCGCACCGCCGGTAACCAGCAGCTTCACGCGATCCCCACCTTACTATGGTCGCCCAGCATCATCTTGTACGCCTTGGGCTTGCTGGGTGATCTCGCGACCGTCACCTCTCGTCCGATAAGGGAGTCCTCGATGCGGTAGGGCACATCGACGATGCGACTCCGCTCCATGACGATAGTGTGTTCGATCTCGCTGTCTTTAATAACGCATTCGCGGCCGATGGCCGTAAAAGGGCCAACGTAAGCGTTCTCGATGGTGGCGCCTGAGCCGATGATGAGCGGCCCGCGCAGCGTGCTGGCCACCACTCGCGCGCCGCGTTCCACCACCACGTTCCCCTGCAGCGTGCAATCCTCCGCCACCAACCCATCGATACGCCTTCGGATATCTTGAAGGACCAGCCGGTTGGCGTTCAGCATGTCTTCCATCTTGCCGGTGTCGATCCACCAACCGTCCAGGACATGGGGACGTACGTCATGGTTCGAGGCGAGGAGCCAGGATATGGCGTCGGTGATCTCCAGCTCGCCTCGGCCCGACGGTTCGATCGCGTCGGTCGCTTGATGGATGCGTTTGTCGAAGAGATAGATGCCGACGAGGGCAAGATCACTCTGAGGCAGCGCAGGCTTCTCCTCCAACGCGACGATTCGGTCGCCTTCGATCGAGGCCACGCCGAAGTCCTGAGGGTTGGGCACGTGATAGAGCAGCAGATGCGCGGCGGCGTCGGAGTTGTGGAATTCCTTTACATAACGGGTTATGCCACCCTCGATGAAGTTGTCCCCCAGGTACATCACGAACCGGCTATCACCGAGAAAATCGCGCGCCGCCTTGACCGCATGCGCCAGCCCGCCCGGCCGATCTTGACGGATGTAGGTCACTCTGCAGCCGAAGCTTTCGCCGTCGCCCACCGCCCCTCGGATCTGGTCGGCGGTATCGCCTACCACGATGCCGATATCATCGATGCCGGCGGCCACGAGATCTTCGATGACATAAAACAGCACTGGTTTGTTTGCCAGCGGAACAAGCTGCTTGGCGCCCGAATACGTGAGCGGCAGCAGTCTTGTACCCTTACCGCCGCTGAGAATCAAGCCTTTGAGAGGTGGCACACGAGCATCGTAGCCGCTGACGTGACAATCGCGCTAACGGGCATTGGCCGGGTCCGTTCCGCGAAGCCGTTGAACCTGTCCCTCCGACCTCCAGTGTGATAATTGCCGGCAGTGGACATTCTGATCACGGGCGGTGACGGCCAGCTTGCCGGGGACCTCATTCACTCCTTCGAGCAGCACTCCGCGCTGGCGGTTGGCCGAGACCAACTGGACATAACGAATACACACCAAGTCGAGCAGTGGCTGGACCATCGCCGCCCCGATGTGCTGGTCAACACCGCCGCCTTTCATCAGGTGGATCGCTGCGAGTCCAACCCGGAACAGAGCTTCGTCGTGAACGCCGCGGCGCCCGCGAATCTAGCCGCCCTCTGCCGCGAGCGCGACATCCTGCTTGTTCACTACAGCACCGATTACGTATTCGACGGCACCGCCGGCGAGCCGTATGCGGAAGACTGTCCCGTGAACCCGATCAGCCTCTACGGCGCGTCCAAAGCGGCGGGCGAGATGGCCATCCGGGCGAGCCGCTGCCGGCACTTGATCATTCGGACGTGCGGCTTGTATGGGATCACCGGCTTGCGCTCGAAGCGCGGGAACTTTCCCGAGACCATGCTTCGGCTTGCGGCAGAAGGCAACCGTGTTGATGTCGTGAGCGATCAGGTGCTCACGCCCTCGTTCGCAGAGGACGTCGCGATCACGACGGCGTCCTTGATCCGCGCCGGTGCGACCGGGACGGTGCATGTCACGAATCAGGGGGCATGCTCCTGGTTTGAGTTTGCGGATGAGATTTTTCGCCAGAGCGAGACGAAGGTCGATCTCCGTCCCGTCTCCAAGGACGACCGTCCCCTCCCCGCCCGCCGACCGGCGTATTCTGTGCTCGATCACCGAGAATTGCGTCGCCTGGGCATCCCCGAGCCGCGCCCGTGGCAAGAAGCCGTCGCGGCATATCTTGCCCAACGCCGGGAAGTTGTCGTCCCGCCCTGAGCCATCGGTACTCGGTGCCTATAATAAAGGCTTCTCTCCGCAACGAGTGGAAGGACGTCGATTGTGACGTACGTTCAGCGCCCCTGGCTCAAGCAGTATCCGGCGGATATCCCGGCTGACCTGCCGGGAGAATATTGGCGGGGGAAGAGCGCGCTCGATGTCTTTCGACACACCGCCGGCTCGATGCCGGACGCGCCCGCGATCCACTACTTCGACAGTACGATGACCTTCAAAGACCTGGACGACCTCTCGGACTCGTTGGCGTCCGCACTGCAAGCCGGCGGGATCCACCCGGGCGATCGCGTCGCCCTCGTTCTTCAGAACGTCCCGGCTTTTCCCATCGCCGTCTACGCCATCTGGAAATGCGGCGCTATCGCCGTTCCATGTAACCCCATGCTGCGCCAAGCGGAGCTCCGATCTCAGCTGTCCGATTCTCAGGCGAGCGTGTTGATTTGCCTCGAGTCCGCCCTCCTGGAAGCCGATCCGGCGGCTCGACAGGCCGGCGTTCGCCGGATCATCTCTGTGGGTGATGGGGATTTCGATGCTCCCGAGCGGGACTATATTCGCCATCCGGAGAGCCGCTCTATCGCCGACGATCTTCTCGATCTCTGCGACCGGTTCCACAATTGCAAGTCGGCTCGGTTGGATCCCGGTCCACAGGATATCGCCTACCTGGTCTACACCTCCGGCACCACCGGCCCGTCCAAGGGCTCGATGAAC
>JBOGSL010000300.1:0-7941 GCA_050695395.1 Chloroflexota bacterium
TCGATTCGTATAATCAGACAAAACCGGCTGGCCTGGCGGCCCAGGGTTCCGCATGCAAGACGGCAGCGGCGGCCCTTCCCAGCCACACGTTCCGCGTATCAGACGCACCCCCGAATCTGGCGTCTCAGGTGCGCGCCCTGCGCCACGCATACCAATCGGCTCGCAAGGGCTTCCAGCTTTGTTCCAGCGCTGCCGTCCAGCTCAATTACCCCCGCATGGTAGCCGCGAATTCCGCCATTCGCAACGCCGATCACTGGGTCCACACGGCCAAACGTCTCTAGCCGTTGGACTTACAAAAGCCACTCGAGCGCCTGTAGCGCTATCGCCGGAGGGACCGTGTGCGGCCCCTGAAACTCCACATAACGAACGTCATAGCCGGCGCGGCGAAGCTGGGGGACGATTTCGCGGCTCGTGGTCTCGATAGCTAACGTCCGATCGCCGGTGCCGTGAGATATGAAAACGCGAGGCTTTCCGCGAGCCTGCGAGGGAGCCATGAAACCCGGGGAAAACGCAGCGATGCCGCCGAAGAAGTCGCCGTTGGTCAAACCGAGCGATAGTGCATAGGACGCTCCGTCGGAAAATCCCTCGATGAGCACATGGTGCGGATCGATCGCATATTGGGTAAACGTCTCGTCCAGCGCTCGGTTGATGAAGGTAACGTCAGGGCCAAATCCGCCTCGTAGCACGTCCCAGGTGGATTGGCGCGAGTCGGGAGCCAACAAAACCATGCCGAATTGATCGGCCCGCGTGAGGAACGGTTGTAGCGCTCCCCTCGCATCCCCTCCCGCTCCATGAAGCATGAGGGCTAGCGGAGACGGTGATTCCGCCGAGTAACTCTGTGGGACGTAGAGAAGACCGTCTCGCCCCGTGCTCAAACCTAGCCGTTGCAAACCAACGGGAGCACTTCCCACCGGGCGCACGGGCCCGGCGACCAAACGCCCCTCGGCTGCCTCGTTCGGCGACAGCACCGCGCGGTCGCTGGTGCGCGCCACGTCACTCTTTCCTGTCCGTGTCGAGGGTCAGGAAAAGCTGGTCGGCGTCACGGTTGAAGCTATAGGTGTAGCCGAGCCGATGGGCAACCGGCTCGAGTATCGCTGCGTACTCATCCACATCATCCGCGGACAGGCCGAAGTCCCGAAGTACCCGTCTGGGCGGCCAGCCGACGATGACTGCCGTTGCCTTGAGATTGTCCCCCTGGACACCTCGCATCTCGCCTCCTGAGGCGACTATGTCCTGCGCCATGAGGGTCACGTAGTGGAGAGCGCCGCTGCCCGGCCGCCACTCCTTGGCTGCGACCGTGCCGATGGATCGCGCCCAATCTCCGACGGATATCCCCTTCGCCCGCAGCAAGGCTACGGAGCCGACGATGGTGTACGCAAGATTGCGCTGCGCGGCTACGCCGAGCTCCTGGGGGGTGAAGGTAACCCGCCTCGCTTCCATGTGTCGTCTCCTAGCCCTTGAAGTAACGCCGGCCGCGCACCTCTACTCGGTTCTCCGCAACCAGCTTGGCGAGCTGCGCCTCCACCGACAGAGCTGCCAGACCCATCAGGCTCTCGTCGACGCGATAGATCTGCGTCACGAGATCCTGCACAGACGCCGGCCCTCTGCTTAGAATCTGCAGGATCTGTTCCTCTCGCTGCCTCCGGTGCTCCAGATATGCTTTCAGCGTCGATGAGGGGTCGGTGATCAACGGCCCATGGCCCGGCGCGATGGTATCGATGGGCATTCCCGCCAACTTGTGCAGCGTTTTCATATAAGCCGTCATATCTCCCTCCGGCGGAGCGACCACGCTGGTCCCACTCCCCAGAACCGTGTCACCGACGAAGAGTGTCCGGATCTCCGGAGCCCAGAACGCGAGGTGATCCGCCGTGTGTCCGGGAGTTGTAAGCACCTCGAGACCCTCTCTGCCGAGCGGGAGCCGGTCTCCGTCTCCCAGGGTCTTTTGGGCGCCCGCGGAGAGGGCTTGATCCTCCGGCATACTCCGGCTCGCAAGGACTGGCGCGCCGGTCAATCGCGAAAGCAACACCGCGCCGGGCGCGTGGTCCGGGTGGCCGTGCGTGAGAAGAACAGCCTCGAGTCGAACTCCCGCGTTCGCGGCCAGTCCGGCTAGCTCTCTCTGGTAGGGCGGTACCTCCGGTCCGGGATCGACAAAGTACGCATGGTCTCCCACTACCAGAAAAGAGTTGGTCCCTTCCAGGGTCTTCGGTCCCGGGTTCGGAGCCGTGCGCATGAAGAATTGGGGCGTCTTGTCGAGATGTGTAATAGCTCGGTACACTTACGGGACGGGGCGATTAGCTCAGCTGGTTAGAGCGCACGGTTCACATCCGTGAGGTCACTGGTTCGAGTCCAGTATCGCCCACCACGCGCCTGGTGACCGTAGCTCAATAGGCAGAGCTCTGGATTGTGGATCCAGCGGTTGTGGGTTCGAGCCCCATCGGTCACCCCATTTTTCGTCTCTGACCGTGGTAAGATGGGTCGTTCGCGGACCTGCGGTTCGTGCGCCCGTGGGCGGGGCGAGCGGACCGGCACGGGGCCGCGAGGCAATAGTTTTGATTGTGGTGCCGGCACGTGTCGCGGCGCTAGGGGCGGCAGAGCGCCCGCCCGGAGTGATGTACGTGGAAGATTGGGAACTCTGGCAGATCCAGGCGGATGAGATTGCCGCCGGATTATCGCGCGAAGTCGACGCCCTGGAGAGTGACTTCTTCGGCGACAACGCTGACGAGACGTTCCGCGCTTTCTGGCCGCGCTTCCGCGCTCTCAAGGACAAAGTTCGGACGGCTCCGGCGATTCGCCTCGAGCCCAAGATGGAGTTGGAGCGCCGCCTCCGTGCCGCCGGAGCTCGGGCATATAAGGCGCAGGAGGGAGCCTATATCCGGTCACAGCAGCGCAAGGAAGAGTTGCTGCCCCGTATAGAAGGCATCCGTACCTTAGTGGAGGCCGAGGAAAACCCTCGAGTCGTGCGCGAGATTCGTCGAGATCTCGAAGCCATCCGCGAGAGCTTCGACGCCGGGACGCCTCTCGTTCCGGCTGATCGTCAAGCCGCCTGGCAGGCGTGGAACGCCGTCAATCAGCTTCTCTGGCGGAGACTCAATGCTCTCTGGGCCGAGAACGAGACATTCTTGCGGGGCATCCTGGAGAGCGGGCGAGAGGCACTCGCCGGCCAAAACCCGAACGCAGTTCAGAACGCCGTGTCTCGATTCTATGAAGGCCTGAGGAGCCACGAGACGCGACAAGCGCTGGTGAATGATATGAAGCGTGAGGCTGAGGAATTGAGAAGCCAGGCGGAGGAAGTCCGCCTCGAGCCCGCCGAGCGGCGTCCGTCCAAAAGCGCCGTGCCGGCCCTGGCGGCGCCCTATGTCCCGCCCGTCGACAACTGGCGGTCCGAGTTGGAGCGCAATCAAGAGCTCATGAATCGTTTGAGCGGCGAGCTAGCGGACCTGGAAGAGCGAGTGGAGGGCAGCCAGTCTATCCTCGAGCAGGCAATGCTGCGGGGCAACATCGTGGACAAGCGCCGGAAGCTGACCGATCTGGAGCGGTCCAATCGCAGTCTCAGCCAGCGCCTCGACCAGGTCGAGGATACCCCTCTCATTCCGAGCCTGTCCTAGTATTTGTTGAACGCAGTCCCGTCGCAGCCGATCTCGCTCCGGGAAGGACCTCGTGGTGGCCGACATCGACAACACCGCACAGCTGGTGGATTGGGTCGTGGCCTTTTTCTCGCCACAAGCCGACCCGTCCCCGACAAGAGATTACTATCTCACCCTTCTCCGCCAGGGCAAGGGAGTGCCGGAAGCTGTTGGATTGGCGATTGACAATCTCCTCGAAGAGGTGCGGACCGCCGTGTCCGAGGAGCATGGATACAATGCGCGCACCCACCGCGCCCACCTGGCGCTGCCGTCGTACGTCCCACTCAACGTTCACCGTCTTCCTCGGCCCGCTCTTGTACGCCGCATGGCGCTCGAACGCATGGGATACGTAGGGTCGCACCGTGTCCAAACAAAGTAGGGGGCGACGTGCTCATTAACGAAATCGAACACTTGCTGAAGCGCAAAGATTTGCGTAGCGCCGACCGGGCGAACATGGCCCGGATGCTGGTGGAGCTGAAGCGTGGCGAAGCGCTCAGCCCGCAAGAGCGCGACACCCTGTGGAGTTACATAGACCGGTACCGAGGCCCGCTGGAAACGGCGGTCGGCGGGCGCGCATGAGACGAGAGATGTCCCGTCGACGGCAACGGTTCTTCCTCATGGTGAGCGTCGCTTACATCCTGATCGGCGCGGTGATAGTCGTGCGAAGCCTGCTGGGGGGCGTTATGCCGCTGGTGTTGCTTGGAGGAGTGTTTATCGCGCTGGGTTTGGTGCGACTGCGCGACTATCGGCGGGCACCTGCCCCCAGGCCGTGATCGAGCAAGATCTTAGCGCCCTTGGCGGCATCATCGCCGTCGTCTATCTATCGACTGTCGGCTCGATCATCTGGTGGATGCTACACATCCCGCGTGCCGGCGGTTTGGAGCAACACGTTCAGCGTATCGAGCGCGAGGCCACACGCTACGCCCGCATTTTGGTTCCCGTGCAGGGCGATATCCTCTCCGATCGGCTCATAGCCCTGGCGAGCCAGATGGCCAAGTACCGCCACGCCGAGATCGATGTGATCTACGTCATCGAGGTGCCGTTGCAGCTTCCCATTAGCGCCGACCTCGGCCCCGTTGAGACTGAGGCCACCGAAGCCTTCACAAAGGCTCGCAAGATCGCCAGGGTTAATGGCGTCACCATAAACTCCCACATCGAGCGCGCTCGCCAGGCCGGTCCCGCGATCGTACGGTACGCCTTGCAGTCGCGATGCGATCTCCTTCTGATGGGCGATGTTCCCCGTGGCAACCGTCGCGGCACGCGCTTCGCAAAATCTGTCGAGTACGTTTTCGAGAACGCCCCGTGCGAGGTGATTCTTGCCCGCCCGGCCCTCGACGTTGTCGCTTGACAATCACTGAAGGACACCGCGTCGGCTTCATTGGAGCAGGCGTCATGGCGGAAGTGTTGGCTCTCGGACTCATCAAGAGCAAGCTGCTGGCTCCTACGGACATCATCGTCTCCCACTACCGAGACGATCGATTGTCCGAGTTGTCCCAGCTCGCGGGAGTCAGCACTACTCGGAGTAACCAGGAAGCGTACCAAAGCTCGGACGTGTCCATTCTCTGCGTTCGTCCGCAGGCGATGGCTACGGTCCTCTCCGAGCTCGGTCCATCGGCCGGCCCGGATCGCCTGCTGGTAAGCATCGCGGCGGGCGTGCCCATCAGTTTCTTCGAGGAGCGGCTCGAGGGCCCGTTTCCGTTTATTCGTGCCATGCCCACGTTCTTCGGGCGGATCAAAGCGGGCACCACCGGCCTGGCTCTCAATCGACACGCCACGGCGCAACACCTCGCCCTCGCGTCTTCGCTGTTCTCGACCGTCAGCGAAAATGTTGTGGTGCTGCCCGAAGAGGAG
This sequence comes from Chloroflexota bacterium, assembly GCA_050695395.1. Taxonomy (GTDB): domain Bacteria; phylum Chloroflexota; class UBA5177; order UBA5177; family UBA5177; genus JBOGSL01. Next base: position 5,475 of record JBOGSL010000300.1, read on the forward strand.
ATGGACGCCTTCACGACGTTTGGGTCCACCACCACAGCTTCCATCTATGTGCTGTTGGATGCTCTGATCACGGCTGGGTCGCTCGTTGGAATGAGACACCAGGCATCACACGGCCGCGCCATCGAGCAGGTCATCGCTGCCGCCCGCAATGTAGAGGCTACCGAAAAACAGCCTTCGCAACTCCTGGACGAGCTTTGCACACCGGGCGGTGTGACTGTGGAAGGCGTGAAGGTGCTGGAAGAACGGGCGGTGCGTGCGGCTCTCATCGATGGTGTTCTCGCCGCAACGGAGCGGGCCAAGGAGTTGCGGAACTCGTAGCGGTGCTCGCAACATAAGGTAAGAGACGCGTCTTTAAGCCCGCGCGACGCCGTCGCCTACCATCTCCGGTGTGGCTTCCGGCTGGAGAGCCGGCTCGGCGTCCGTCTCAGCTCGGAGCGCAGCTATCAGGCCTCCGAGAGAACCGAGCATGACCAAAGCCAAAACCCCGGCGATGGCTTCGCGCTGGTGCTGGCTGAGGACCGGGCTCCAATTGTTTGCCCACCAGAAAGCAAAATCGTTGATGGGATAATTGTCGGCGGGATTGGATGGCAGGCAGCCCGGGCCCGGCTCGCAAGGCGTGGGACGAGCGGTGTAGCGATAGCGCTGCTGCCCGAGCAAATCCAGACTCGCCACCTGATAGACATTCTCGATTTGCATCAGGATAGGCGACAGCGAAACCGTCCAGTAGTAGTGGTACTTGGTCGGCCCCCACTCAAACGGTTGCGAGGTGTGAGACTCGATGGCCTCCAGGCGATACCAGAATCGCCATTGGTTGACTGCTACCGCCGAAGCCTGGAAGAGCAGTGACGCCGCAACGAGGCCCGCCAGGGCGACCTGCAACAGCTTCGCCTGGCGGCGCCATCGCTCCAGAATCGTTCCCAGCGGGAGGATCAGGTAGGGCAGGGACGTGTAGAGGTAGCGCGGTCCCCAGGCCGGGTCGCCATGCCAGTACTGCACGAACGAGTAAAACAGCAGCGGCACGATTACCAGCGCGCCGAAAAGCCAGGTGAGCTGCCGGTGCTGAGAATAGAAGCTCCGGATGGCCCACGGCAGCAGCAGAATCTCGGGCACGTACCAGAGAATTCCCTTGCCCGGGCTGATGGTCAGACCGAAGAACCCCGTCCAGATCGGTTCGCCGAAGGTATCGTTCGGCATGCCGGTATCGAAGGGCGACCCGAAGCGAGCCACATTCCACCAAAGGACGAAGAGAATGAACGGGAGAGCCGATAGGGCATAGACGACCCAGTCTCCCTTGATGAGCTCCTTCTCGCCCCGTTGTCGCCGGACGGCCGCCAGGTACAGGGCGATAAGCGGCGCAAAGAGCGCAGCATCGTACCGAGTGAAGAAGGCAAGGCCGATGGCCGCGCCGGATACCACCAACCATCGGCGGCGTTGGAGCCCGGACCGGACAAACAGCCAGGCACCGAGGACGGAAAGGAGTAAGAACAGATCGACCTGCGTCTGCTCCAGGCCGCTCTGGGCGTCCGGCCAGGCGGGTGTGGCCAGTCCGAAAATCAAGGTGAGCACGACGCTCACCAGATTGGAAAACCCGAGACTGCGCGCCATCAGGAAAAAGGCGACGGCCAGCAACGCACCCAGGATCAGATCAAGCGTGTGGGTGCTGTACAAAGTTGTGAGGTCGTAGGGCTGATTCAAGTGATGCGCGACCACCTTGCCCGCTACATACAACGGCGCCATAAAGAGCGACTGACCAGGACCGTACTTGGCGTAGATGTGGCCGCCAACGCCGGCGTGGACGCGGGCATCCATCCATGCCGGGTTGGAAAGCCACAGCTGGTGCTGATCGACGATGGCCTGGGTGGTTTGGTAGCGCAGCAGCGTGTCGCCGTTTTGCTTCAGATCGGTCGAGCCGCTGAGAAGGTACAGCGACAGAAAGAAGACCCCCAGCAGAAACGGCAGAATCCACGCGAGCCGGAGGCGACTCATCAAACCGCGCGGGCCACCACTTGCAGCCAGTTCCGCGGCAGCTCGTCGATTGCCAGCTCGTCGTATGCCTGAGCCACGGAACGCTGGAGGATCGGCACTGCCACATCCAGCGGCACGCCGGGCAGAGCGCCCTCCGCGAAATCCGAGTACTGGCTGATATCCTGCCAGCTTCGGCATGTCATCATGGCCGGCTCAGTTTCCATTGCCTCGATCTCAAAGCCGTGCTGCTCGAGCAACTCGCGATACTGCGCGGGGGTCAGCCACTGCATGGCCTGCGCTCGCGATCGGTCCGGTTTGAGCCCGTGCTCCCGCTTTAGAAGCTGAAGCGAGCGCAGCATCCAGAGCTTGTAAAACCTGTCTGTGCCGGCGGCGTAGCAACCCTCGTAGAACGATGTATTGAATCCGAGGACGCCATCTCGATTGAGCGCTTGCCGGACCTCCTGAAGCACGTGAGCTTTGTCGGGTAGCAGATGTATCGCAT
>JBOGSL010000301.1:0-4602 GCA_050695395.1 Chloroflexota bacterium
CCATTCAGCGACTCTGCCTATGGGTTTGCGCGGTGTACAGTGAGTCACCAAATGGCCTGGTGGGAGGTTAGCTTACTCTCCGTGAGGGAGAGCGACGAGACGACGATGAAGGCATCCGACTTTCGGCATGCGGTGGCTGCGGGTATGACCACAGGTTCAGCGCTTGGCCTGCGGGTCGATGACGCGGTTGTCCTCCACGACTCGAACCGGCTCGCAGTGCGCCTGCTGCCGTGTGACGTTCTTGCTCGGATCGCGCCCGTGGCGCACCACGCCGCCGCCGCATTCGAAGTCGAGGTCGCACGGCAGCTCGCCGAAACCGATAGCCCCGTGGCTGAGCTTGACCCTCGGGCGGAGCCGCGCGTCTACCTGCGTGATGGCTTCGCGGTTACGCTGTGGACCTACTACGAACCTGTGCCGCCCCGAGACATCGCACCATCCGACTATGCGCTTGCGCTCGAGCGGCTGCATACCGGCATGCGGCAGATCAATGTGACTGCGCCGCACTTTACGGACCGAGTCCAGGAGGCGCAGTTGCTGGTTGGCACCCCCGCCCACACCCCGCAGCTGGCTGATGCCGACCGGGAGCTTCTCGGCGAGACGTTGAGCGCACTGAGACACACGATTAGTGACGGCGGCGCCGACGAGCAACTGCTGCACGGCGAGCCGCATCCGGGCAACGTGCTCAGGACGAAGAAGGGGGCGCTGTTTGTCGACCTCGAGACATGTTGCCGCGGACCTGTCGAGTTCGACATCGCCCACGCGCCGCAAGAAGTCAGCGTGCATTATCCGAAGGCGAATCAAGACCTGCTTCGCGAGTGCCGGGTCCTGAAGCTCGCGATGATTGCAGCGTGGCGGTGGGATCGACACGACCATTTCCCGAACGGTCGCCAAGAGGGCAAAGACTTGCTCGGCCAGATTCGAGCAGCGCTCGATCGCAACGGACGCCCTGTCCATCGCTGACCGCCCCCACGACTCGGGAAGAGGCGGGGCGCGAAGAGCCGGAATAGCGAGAGCCTGTTTTACCTGGCGCAGCCCTAGTACCACAACTTCCGAGCAGCTAACGGGTTCAGTCGCCCAATCGTCTGAGGCTGCTGCTGAACCCATTCACGGAGTTGACGAATTGGTCTGAGCGGGTGTACAGTGAGTCACCAAATTGCCTGGCGGGAGGTTAGCATGCGCGTCTGGGTGGTGCCCTTTCTCATGGCGATATGCCTGATTCCAGAGGCTGCTTTTGCGAATGGTGTCACGGCGCGTCAGGTCGTGCTCCAGCCCAAGGACGTGCCGACCAACGTCCTCGTGAAGTCCCAAACACACGCCGTGGCCGGCTATGGCGCCTGCTCTTCCGGCTACCAATCGCTTTTTGGCTCGGGACTCAACGGCCCGCAGGCGCTCTCCTCCATAGCGTATCGGTGTCCCTCGGCCGCCGGCGCGGCGCAGCTCTTTTCCGCCTTCGCGTCGTGGTACGAGAAGTACTACGATCGGCAGAAGTGGGACTTCAAGCTTCTGCCCGATCTGCCGGTGGGCCAGCAGCACGCCGCCTGGTTCAACGCAGGCCTGCCGGGAACGGTTGATATCTATGGAAAGGCGGGCAAAGCCGACAGCATCACGGTGGTGTTTCAGCGCGACAATTTCCTGGTCTTCCTGCAGGTGACCTACGTTGGAGAGACGCTTCGCAAGGCCGAACACAGCGCGAGCCTGCTCGGTCACATCATGAACCGGCACATCACTTCGGGACAGTGAGTATGCGATAGGAGCGGCGGGCAGCGAGATGCCGAGGAGATAGGCATGCCGTACGTCACAAGCGCCGGAGTTCCGATCTTTTACAAGGTCGTGGGAGAAGGCTTTCCCGTGGTGCTGCACACCGGCGGGGGTGGCGACGGCAGCATGTGGGAGCAAGGCGGTTACGTTGCCGGGCTCGAGGGGTTTCAGCGCATCCTGCTAGACCACCGCGGCCACGGCCGCAGCGGCAAGCCTACGACCACCGAAGCCCATGGCAAAGAGCGCTATGTCGCCGACGTGATCACCGTACTGGACGCGCTCGGCATCGAGCACGCGGCCTTCTGGGGCTACTCCAGCGGCGCCGCCGTTGGTTATGCGCTGGCGTCGATGCATCCGGAGCGGATCGTGGCCTTTGTCGCCCAGGGTGCGATCGGCGGGGGAGACAACGACACGCCCGAGAACCAGGCTGATGCCGAAAGAATGGCGCAGATCGCGCGGGAGCGCGGCGTAGGAGGGTTCGTGGAAGGGGCGTTCGAAGCGGGTGAGGTGCCGGAGTGGTTCATGGAGCAGATGCGTCGTACGGACGGCGAGATGTTCGCGCTCCAGGTGCTGGGATCGGTGACGTGGCATGGCCCGTGGAGCGTGCTCGGCGGTATCAAGTGCCCGGTCCTGATGCTGGTGGGAGAGCGCGAGGATCCGGAGGGAGACAACCCAAGCGCGGCGGCCCAGATCGCCAACGCCACCTGCGTGTCCTTCCCCGGCCTTGGGCACCTCGGCGCCTACGTACGGAGCGATCTCGCTCTCGGCGAGGCGATTCCATTCCTGCAACGCGCGGCCCAGGGCGAAGGCGTGGTTGCTGATAGTTGAAGGCCCCCTGCCGGGCCATCGGTGCGCGGTATCTGATATCGAGCAGGGTAAGCGGTCACCGTTCCTGCGGTATCGTCAGTGCCGCCGATCCGTCTACGGCCGCGCGCACCTGCTAGCCCCCCCACCTGACATCGCGACGTCGATCGACTCGCGGGGCGCTCGCATCGTCGCCCATGACGAGAGCCCGTCTCCGGCTGCTCATGTCGACTCTACTGTCGGCGTGCCGGTTTCGGCGGGAAGGTCCACCTCGAAACACGTCCCGCCGTCTGGGGGGAACTCTACCTTGATACTCCCCCCGTGCAGCTCGACAATCTGCCGGGTGATGGAGAGGCCCAGACCCATCCCGGAGCGATGGTCGGCACTATGCGCCTGGTGGAATCGCTCGAAGAGATGTGCTCGGTGCTCCAGTGGCACCCCAATGCCGTGATCGCGGACCTTCAGCCGAACTGCACCGTTCGCGCGTTGCTCCACCGCGAGCTCGATCTGCCCGCCATCCGGGCTGAACTTGATAGCGTTATCCAGCAGATTGGTCACCACCTGCTCGAACCGCAGAGGATCAATGTCGGCGTAAACGTCTGCCGAAGCGTGCTGTACGATGTCGTGCTCACTGGTCAGCGGCCGCATCTGCTCCACCACGCCCTGTACCAGGTCGGCGACGTTGGTGCGCGTCCGGTCCAGCTCGAGGTGGTCCGCCTGGATGCGGACGGTTTCCAGGAGCTGTGTCACCAGGCGCGATAACCGTCCTACCTGACGACCTATGGTCCCCAGCGAGCGTTCGACGCTGGGAGTATCGGGCGGCGACCCCTTCCCAAAATGTCGGAGCAGCGTCTGTACCGCGAGCTGCAGACTGGTTAGTGGTGTCTTGAGTTCGTGGGCCGCGATCGAGATGAACTCATCGCGCGCTCGCACCGTAGCTTCGGCGAGCTCCGTCTCCTGGCGTGCGGTTCGCTCTGCTGCCACCAGATTGGCGTGCTCAATCGCGAGCGCCACGCGATCCGCTACGATCTGTAACAGGTCGATATCCTCTGCGTTGAATTGCCGTCGGTGGCGAGAGCCAACCTGCAGCACGCCGATCACCCGCTTCTCAACGAGTAGCGGCACCCCGAGGACGGATTTGACCGCTTGCTTGTACACGATGGGGTCCAGCTCACGCTCGTGCTCGACGTCGTCCACGACTACGGCTTCACGGAGCGCCGCAATCCGCCCAGCGAATCCCTCCCCCAGCGGAATGCCGGCTCCCGGCTCGATCTCCTGATCGACTCCCCTGGTCGCCCGGGCGACCAGCGTGTTGGTGGCCGGTTCAAGGAGCAGCGCAGCAACTGTGTCAACGGCCAGAATGTCGGCGACGCGGTCGAGGAGCCGGACAAGCAGGTCGTCCAGGTTTAAGTCCGACAGTGCCGCTTCGGTCACACTCTGAATGGCCCGCAGCCGCTCGACCAGCATCTCGCTCTTCGTCCGGGCCGCATGTTCCAGCTCGAGTAGCTGCGTCCGGTCCTCCTCGGCCCGTTTGCGAGCCGAAAGGTCACGGGTGACCTTTGCAAAGCCGACAAGCTCACGGTTGGCATCGTACAGGGCGGTTATGACGACACTGGCCCAGAAGTGCGAGCCATCCATGCGGACCCGCCAGCCCTCTTCTTCCCACCGTCCTTCTTCCGCCGCCACACCGAGCGCGTAATCCGGCTTGCCGCGGTGCACTTCCTGCGCGGGGTAGAAGATCGAGAAGTGTTTCCCTATGATCTCGGCGGCCGAGTATCCCTTGATACGTTGCGCACCGGCATTCCACGACCGGATGTAACCCCGACGGTCGAGCAGGAAAATCGCGTAATCTTTGACGGACTCAACGAGCAGGCGGAACAGCTCCTCCTGGTCGTTGTCTGCGAAAGGGCGCTCCTCTTCAGCCAGCGAGTGTTCCATAGCCCGTTCCCCATAAAGTATCGGTTACATATACAGCATAGAAAATCGATGTGCCGGGAACTGGTCGGAAGCACCGCGCGAGGTCGTCGGTGCCTGCCAAGG